>JAKSBO010000721.1 GCA_022361095.1 Desulfobacterales bacterium
AGCAGGGAGAAGCAGGGGCCGAATGCCGCTGCAGACCAGGTAAAGAGGAAAAAGGCCCAGGGCCAGATTAAAAGCCCTTCCCTGAATGCAAAGGGACGTCCGTAAAGAACGCCTGCAACCCCGCCCAGGGAACCCTGGTGGAAGAAGCTCAAAAAAGCACCTGTGGCGGCAAATACAGCCATTACAACGTGCATGTTGTGGGCCAGGTGATGGAAGAACGGCACCTTGTTCAGCTGACGGTTTTCCAGGATGTTGGGGATAAACTCAATTGTCAGTACTGCAAAATAGCAGGAGAGACAAAAGGCCACCTCCGTGAGCATGGAATGCACATTGGCATGCCAGAAAATAAACCAGCCGCGCAAGGGCTGTCCAATATCAATGGCCAGGATCAGCAGGGCTGAACTGTAGCAGATAAACCCGATGATCACGGCAAAGTTGATAATATTTTTCAGGTCATTAACCTTGAAAATATATTTCAGAAGGCCTGTAAAAAAAGCACCGCCGCCAACTGCAATGACGGCCAGGTCTGCCCAGATCCAAAGGGCAAATCCGTAATAGTCGTTCATATTTGTCTGGTTCAGGCCTTTAAACCAGCACAGGAACATGGCATAAACGCCCCAGAGCAGTACAGCACCCACGACAAGCATCCCAATCATGAAGATCGGGAATGAGCAGCGTTTGGCGCCTTCGGGTATTAATGCATTATCTAACATATCTAATTACTCCTAAATAGTGTTATGCAAGTTAACCATGGGATGAAGACGCCCCATGATGGGTTTTAACATTTTCCCACTCACCTTTAAGGTAGTTGTCCCCGGCCTTTCTCACCCATTCCCGCTCGGACATATAGTACACCTTGGTGTTGGTGCCAAGGCGTTCAAGCAGTCTGAATACTTTCGGGTTTCTGGATTTGCCCACAACTTTATGATTCATGGGGTCGGGATGGGGGTCGGGTTTAACAATCTGATGAACCTTATGAGCAGGGTTGTTCAGGTCACCAAATACAATGGCACCGGCCGGGCATGCAGTGGTGCATGCGGTCTGATATTCCATCTCTTCTATGTCACGTTCTTCAACAATGGCCTTTTCCCGTGCCAGCTGATAACGGTGGTAGCAAAAGGAGCATTTCTCGACCACACCGCGCATACGCGGAGAGACATTGGGGCTCAGGTAATTCTCCATACCCTCGGGCCATTTTGGATCCCACCAGTTAAAATATCTGGCATGATAGGGGCATGCCCCCATGCAGTAACGGCAGCCAAAGCAACGGGTATAGATCTGGCTGACAATACCTGTATCATAACCATAATCGGTCGCCGTGGCAGGACATACGGACACGCAGGGAGAATGACCATGATCCCCGATCCCGGCGCAGTGCTGGCAGGGACGGGGCAGATAAACAATTTCCGTTTCAGGAAAGGATTTTCCATTGGTCAGTTTGTACACCCGCATCCAGGTAATGCTGTCCTTTTTGTTGGATTCATCCTCCTTAAACGGAACGTTATTTTCGGACATGCACGACACCATACAGGCACCGCATCCCGTGCATTTGTCCAGATCAACAACCATTCCGAACTTATGGGCTTTTTTATTTTCTATCATCAGAACCTCTTATAATGATTTCTTAAAACAGTTTACGCCTTGGAAAGGGAGGCTTTAACTCCAAAGGCAGCATCCAGTCCTGAACCAGGCTCGATGACCGGGCCGATCAGATCATTGACATTCACACCTTTACCGGCCACGTAAGGATTGTTGAAGGTGTGTCCAAGCCCCCTTGGCATACCAATTACGCCGGGCATGATACCTTCATTAAGGCCGATTTTAACCTTTGCCGTTCCCATGGCGGTTTTAAGGACGGCAATATCTCCGTCTTTCAAGGCGCCTGCCGAGGCCGGATTAATTTCAACGACACTGAATTTGCCTGCAATGACCGTATCGGGAACGGTTTTGACAGCAAAAGGTGAAGATGTCATTGAACCGCCGGCAAGCCGCATTTGATCAACAGGCACCAGGGTATAATCGCCTTCTCCCATGGGTTCGGCAACTTTGGCTGCAGACGCAAGGAAGGTAAAATCCGTTGTCGGAGTTCCCACCGGCGGCTTATCATCAATGACGACATACCCCTCTTCGGACAGGGTGTCCCAAACTTTTTCCGCAACCTCTTCAAGGCAAGCATCATAGGAGTCCCAGGCAAAACTTTCCGCCATGCTCTCTCCCATGGCCTGGGCAAGAAGGATCAGTGAATCTCCAGGATGTTTGGTGTCAAAAACGGGGTCAACCATTGGCCGGCACAGCCCCACGACCGTCTTGGCGAGCCCTGCACCGGAAACAACATCTTCAAGGCGTTCAAGAAAAACGGATGCGGGCAGGATTACGTCGGATCTAAGTGCCGTTTCATCCATAAAAGAACTAAAGCTGACCTTAAATCCAACCTTGTCCATGGCAGCCTTTACTTTTTCAGAATTATTCAAGGCATAGCAGGGATTGGCATTGTAAATAAACAGGGCGGAAAGACCGCCATCCGCTCCAAGCTTGTCTACCAATTCAGTAACGGAACCGGCAAGCTTGGCCTTACCTGCACCTTGTTCTGCGGCATCGTCTATGACATTTTCGGGAAAGCTCAAATATCCGGCCGGCAACATGACAAACGCACCGCCTTTTTTGTTCAGACGGCCTGCCAAAGCATTCAGGGTCTGGACGGCAGCAAATTCACGAAGACTTTGACCGACATCGCCTTTACCCTTTCCAGGTACGGCAACAGGCGCCTTGGCCTTGATGAACGCCATGGCAAGGGCTTCAATGTCCGCCGCTTTAACGCCGGTAATCGCCTCAACCTTGTCGAGTGTATATTCTTTTTTGAGCATATCAGCAAAAGCTGTTTTGCTTTCGTCTCCGTAAAGCGAATCTTTTGCTATCCTGGTTTTTTCAAGCAGTACCGCAGAAAGCCCTAGGGCCAGATCGGCTTCGGTGCCGGGTTTCACGGCGATGATCTGATCAGCGACACAGGCAGTATTGGACATTCTGTAATCCACCTGTACAAGCTTGGCTTTGCGTTCATGTCTTGAGGCATTGGCCCGGATACAGGCAACAGGAGATCCCCATCCCTCGATAAGTGCCGCACCAAAGCTTAAAATGAAATCGGAATTGTCCAGGTCAAACCCAAGACTGCGGTCTTTACTGTGCAGGGTTGCAGCCGTCAGCGCCAGATTGGATTCCAGGCTTGGCATGGTATAGGTATTGGGAGAGCCGAAAGCCGCCATGAACCGTTCAAAAAGCTCGGCCATGGAGCCGTTGTCGGCACCGGAGATCAGACCGAGGGATTCGGGTGTGCCGCTTTCACGGATTTCGCCCAGTTTACCGGCCACCAGAGAGATGGCCTCATCCCAGGAGATCTTCTCAAATTTGTTTCCGTTTTTCTTTAACGGGGTTTTTATTCTGGCAGGATCATAGAGATACTGCAGACCGGCAATACCGTGGAGACAGGCACCGCCTTTATTTATCGGATAATCGTCCAGTCCTTCGATCTTAACAGGCCGTCCGTTTATTTTTCTGACGCTGATACCGCAGGCACCTGGACACAGGCTGCATACGGATTGGTCGTAGGTTATTTCGCCGTCTTCAGGAACAGGGGTCCAAGGCCAATTCTGGGTCCAGATGGAAGAATCATCTGTCAGCTTGTCACCCACAGGGGAAAGCGCAATGCCGGCTGCCGCGCCAAGTCCCAATCCCAAGAAGCTTCGTCTGTCAATTTTCATAAGTCATCCTTTATAAACTTTGAAATTCTTGTCCTTGAGGTATCTTACTTGTGGCACTGGAAGCAGTAGCCCTTGTGACCCATTTCTTCCAGATGGCAATCCGCACAATCATCCATCTTCATGCGATCCCAGGAATTCTTTTTGATTCCCCAGATACTTTTGCCCCAGATATCACGGCTGTAGCCGGTAATTCTATTTTCCTCA
>JAKSBO010000754.1 GCA_022361095.1 Desulfobacterales bacterium
AAGTCATGAGGAATTGATGAGAAGGAATAACGAATACCGAGCTATGTATATCGAACAAAGTGAGTGGTATGAATAGTACATCAATCTATTATTGGCATTTATAGAAGGGGATGGAGACAGTGGGGACGCTTAATTTTGTCACCTTTTAGTGACAAAATTAAGCGTCCCCACTGTCTCCATATTTATAATGAATGTCTAGTAGCATATTTATTAGGAGTCATGCCAACTTTCTTCTTGAATATTTTGAATGTTAAAAGAAGTGTTTTTGAAATATTGATTTATAATTCATTATCATTTTCATTGAGTATTATTAGGGGACATATTTAAACGTCCCCCATGTCTCCCCCATGTCTCCTAGTAGGGGACAAAATTAAGCGGCCCCTGTAAGATAGTGTTAGAAGGATTGGTCAAAAAGTTTCCGAACATTTGTAGTATAATGATTTTATGAAGGACATATTTTTAAGCGTCCCTAGGAAGTTCATACTATACCTCTCGGCGGTTTATTTTTCCATTCATAAAGTATTTGCTATTTGGCTGATTGGGACTTTTATACCCGTTTCACATGCAGGGCTGCAATCTTTGTGACAATGGATGGCTAATCCTTCAAATTCTATCTAAGGTGGTGTTTTTATGTCTATTGTTATAGGCGTTGACGTTTCTAAGTACTTTTCTACTTACACCTTCATTAACTCTAAAGGTACTGTTATTCAACAACCCTTTAATGCTGACAATGATCTATCTGGTTTGAGTTTTGTTCTAGAAGAAATCAATAAAGTAACCAGTGATTCAAATGATTCAGCTATAATCATTATGGAATCAACTGGTTACTTCTCAAATCGACTCCGTGACTTCTTCTACTCTCACAAGATGCAAGTCATGGAAATCAATCCTCTCGTTTCTAATTCTATCAGAAACGTAGCCATTAGAAAAGTTAAAAATGATAAGTCCGATTCCATAGATTTAGCAAATCTACTTATGACAAGTCAGTATAACCAATCTTTAGCTACAAAACTTCATTTTTATGAAAGTGAAGATGAT
>JAKSBO010000559.1 GCA_022361095.1 Desulfobacterales bacterium
AAGTTATAGAGGAGGCCATACTCATTCTCCTCTTCGTCTGTATATCCCAGCCTGAGGGTATTGATGTATATGGATGGTGTCCCAAGTATCGCTGCCTCTGATGCCATTGTCGCTCCCTCTCCTATATACAGGGTCGCATAGTACAGCAAATCATGTACCTTTTGTGCAGGGATCGATATCCTGTATTTTTCCAGGCTCTCATCAAGTTCCTTTTCAGATACAATGAATACCCTACCATATTTTTCCAGCCCTTCAACGATCTCTTCCTTGCTGTTAAAACCTTGCTGGTTTACATCATGGCTTGCTCCCCATGCGACAAATCTCATGACTATGAACCTCTCACCCATTTTCAGACCGAGTTCATCAAGGACTGATGGGTTTGGTTTGAAATAAGCAGGATGCAGGTAGGCAAGTTCGGAGTATCCGTTGAATGTCAGGTGTTTTTTGGGATCAACTTCCTTGTTGAAGGAAGCAGGTGTGCATATGACATCCGAAAAAGGAAATGTAGTAAGGTGGATGAGCTTGGCATGGTCTGTATCGCAATATTCTATGTGATATTTTCCTGTGATCGTGCTTACGTGGGCAAGGTATGGGTCGCCATGTATGAATAGGTCGGGTTTGAACTTCATTGCTGCCTTGAGTACTTTGACATCGCTTCTGAGCATGTCATAGAACTTCATCAGGAAATTTTTGTAACTCTTTCCTATGACCTCATAATCGAACCCGTAGGTATCCAATAGATATAATGTGACATCCTTGTCCCATGCAAGTATCCTTACCTCATGACCATCTTTCTCAAGGTTGTGAATTACATGTTTCCAGAAATGAACGTCTTTTGGATGGCAGATGCCTATAAATATTCTCACAAAACCCCTCTCCATTTTTCGATTTAATTTCTTCTGGTCAATTCTTTCTGTTCATGTTGATATCACGGGAATTCCTTTCGCAGTTGTGGACCTATCAATCTTGTTAGTGGAAGAGGCATTTTTTTCCAGACATTTGAAAACTTCTGCCTTTTTTTGCTCGAAGTAGTATTGTTTGGGATCTCATCTATACTATTGAGGTAATACCGATAATCAAGAAACTGCGTCTGTGATCCGAAAGCCTTCTTGTATTCATGTACCCCTGAATCCGGCATACTTCTTCCAAAATCGAAG
>JAKSBO010001028.1 GCA_022361095.1 Desulfobacterales bacterium
AGAGAAAGAGGCGGGTGGCCTCGGCGTGTTTGAGGCAGTTGGTGATGAGTTCGGTGGCGGTGCGGTGAAGGGCGGTAAAGGCCTGGGGGGAGAGGGGGTAGATCATCCCTTGAAAATGGAGGGTGGTCTGGAGCCCGGTGTGACGGGCCTCGTCCATGGTCTTTTGGATGGCGGTTTTGAGAGCGTCCCCGGTGCAGGGGGCGTTGGAATCTTGGCTTTGGGGAATGCGTTTGATTCCTGAAAGGCCTGATGAGAGGGCGGTGACGGCCTGAGTCAGGGGGAGGGACGCTTCGGGCTCTCTCTTTTGGGATTTGATCTCGGCCACCTCAAGAAGCTTGATGGCGGTGACCAGGGAGTGGCCGATGATGTCGTGGAGCTCTCTGGCCACAAAGGTGTGTGCGCTCTCTTTGGAGAGCTTTTTCAACTGGGCGATGGTGGCTTCGATTTCGGTGTTTCGGTTTTGAATCTCCCGTTTTTTATGGCCGATTTCCTTTTGGATCTTTTTGTAAAGGGAGATGTTTCGAATGGTCACCAGGTGCTGGCTGCCCGTAAAGGTTTTGATTCTCTTGCAGTAGATGAAGAAGGTGGCACTGGCAAAGCTCTCTTCGTAGCTCACCTCGTCCGCTTCCCGGCTGTGGTCGGGAAGCGTTTTTAAAAGGATCTCCATCCCTTCAGGGGTGTCAAAGAGATCTTCAAAGGCCCGGTTGCCGTAGGTGAGCCTGAACCGGTGATCAAAAAGGGCGATGGGGAGGCTTAGGTGGTGGGTGATCTCATGGCGCATCAAAGGCGACAGGGTAAAGAGGTCGTGGTTGAAGGTGGCCACCATAAAGAGGAGGGTGGACCAGGTAAAGACGATGGGGGTGATGTCAAAGACCACCGGAATGCCCGCGATGATGGTGAGGGCGTTGATGACTTTGGTGATGTAGAGGAAATTGAGCACCAGGGGCGTGATGATTCCTATACCCACCAGCCAGGAGACGGCCCTGGTTTTACGTGAGAACTCCCGCTTAAACCGCTTTCGGCAGAAGTAGATGCCCACCCCGAAGTAGGTGTACTCTATGAGCATGTGCAGGTAGAAGAGAGGGCCGAAGCTGTCCCCCCAGAAGTCGTAGTGGCTGTAGAAGTGAAAGTGCAACGGGTTGGTAAGAATCCATGAGAACTGAATCACCGGAAGCCCGAAGGCGAACCACCTCACCCTTTTGGGAAGGGGTTTTCCCGTGGCGGTGGCGTATCCGAAGGTGAGAAAGGCGGCTTCCACCACGCAGGTGCAGGCATAGTACCCCAGAATGAATATCCATCTCAAAGTGACATCCGGGGAGACCGTCTTGAAAATCTTGAAGATCATCCAGAGAATCATGGCCGACAGCATCACCACAAAGGCGTTGGCCGATGGATCATCCCGCCTTGTCTTCATATAGAAGGTGGCAAGACACACCACCGACAAAACGATGGCCACGATGTGCACCAGAGAGATGGCCGCTATTTCAAGTTTGAGGTTTGGAGACATGGATTGTGAATGCTCGTGAAGTTGCTGCGGTTCGTTTTGGTGTCAAAGGCATTCACGCGATGAGCGTGGGGGCTTCCCTATCCTTTAACAGGCGAAAATGGCTGCTTGAA
>JAKSBO010001087.1 GCA_022361095.1 Desulfobacterales bacterium
AATAAAAAATGACGATACCAAAAATCTTCGTAAACAAGGAGCTAAAGGCCACCATTGCTTGTGAATCATGCGGACAGACCTACACCAAAGATGTATCCAAATTCATCAAGCATAAGGCCCAAGTCCGGTTGAAATACACATGCAAGTGCGGACATGGGTCCAGCCTAATATTAGAAAGACGGCAGGTCTTCAGAAAGGCAGTCCGCTTTAAAGGAATTCTCATCCAGAACAAAAAACAGTACCCCGGTATAGTCACGGACCTCTCCCGCAACGGCATCCGGTTTGAAACCCTGGAAAAAGCCTTTCTCAAAGAGGACAACACGGCTGAGGTCATTTTTACCCTGGACAATCCGACCCACTCCGAGATTCATAGACTCATAAGGATCCGGAAAGCCTTTTCCGGATACAAATTTGGCTGCGAATTCTTAGAAACCGAACATTTGGACGATCTGGGGAAATATTTTTTGTTTCATTTCTGAAAACAATTTTAAAAAATCCCCCATCGCTTCAACGCCATCGCCGTCATGACCCTGTGCCGGGCCAGACCCAGGGCTGCCTCCCTGGGGAGGACGTTTTTTCGTTTGGCCTCCTCCAGCATCGTTCGGACATTGGCATTGATTTTATCGCGAATCTCTTCCATGGCTGTTGCCTGGGAGCCCCCACGATATTCCACTGCCGCACAGATGACACCACCGGCATTGGCGACGAAATCGGGCAGGTTAAGCACCCCTTTGGCATGGAGATACTGCTCTGCGTCAGCGGTTAACGGTATGTTGGCGCCCTGGGCAACCAGTTTGGCCTTTAGACGATGGACGTTGTCCTTATGCAGGATGTCGGGCCGGGCAGCAGGCACCCAGATGTCACAGTCCAGGTCAATTAACGCCTCGCTCTCAAGTTTATTACCCCGTGGATAGTCCGATACAGAGCCGCCACCGGCCTTGATCCGGCTCAGCTCCTCCACATCAATACCGTTGGGATCATGGATGGTTGCCTTGGAATCCCCCACCCCAACCAAAATAACGCCCTTTTGTGAGAGAAAACGGGAAACATGGCTGCCCACCGCGCCAAAGCCCTGCACCACAAGGCGCGCACCGTCAAGGTCAAAGTCACAGTATTCCATCGCAACTTCAATGGCATGGTAAAGACCGTACCCGGTAGCACCGATCTCGTCCAGGGGAATACCGCCCAACCCGAGGGGTAACCCCACGGAACGGCCGATTTCATCCTTGATCCAGGCCATGCAGTTCTCATTTGTACCCATATCCGGGCCGAAAATATAATCTGTCTCATTGCGCAGCGCATGGGCAAAGGCACGAACCAACAACTCCTTTTTTTTCGGATCCATTTGCGGGTCAGCGCAGAGTACGGACTTTCCCCCGCCATGGGGAAGTCCTGCCATCGCATTCTTCAAGGTCATGGCCCTGGCCAGACGGAAACATTCGACTGCGCTTGCATCCGTTGCCATGCGCAATCCGCCGATGGATGGGCCGGTGGAGACATTGTCTACCACAAGTACCCCTTTAAGGGCAAGGTGCGGCTGATACACATCAGGGCAAACGCATTAAAATTTTTTTATTGAAGAGAGGTATGCAAAGTTGAACCTTCCTGATATCTAAATTCCTTTTTATAACCTCATTTCAAGGAATTGAGTCATGACCGCCTCAAATATTACGCTGATCTCGAAATTC
>JAKSBO010000084.1 GCA_022361095.1 Desulfobacterales bacterium
CGTCAGGAGGTAAATATATGTCGTCAAACAGAAGCCTTGAACCTTCCTCTTTAAGTCTGAATGATCTGCCCTGGCAGATTGAATATAATAATGACCGGTGTACGTTGTGCGGTCAGTGTACGGCTGTGTGTCCGGTCAAGGCCATCTCCCTTCATCCGTTCCAGAAACGGGTCATAAAAACATCTGTGGGTAAAAATACCGAGCACAGTAATAATTATGATACATTTTATGGTATCCGTCAGGATACCCGGGTTGAAAATGCCTGCATCGGTTGTGCCATGTGCACCCTGGTCTGTCCCAATGATGCCATCCGGCCCCAGAAAAATCAGGGCCTGGACAGGATGAATTTTCACATCAACCAGCACGGTATTGCCCGGCGCAGGGGCGGCCGGCGAAATGCTTCGGAGTCGGTGCTCGACAGAATTAAATTCACCCGGATCTCCATGCTTACGGATCCGGCCCTGGATGCAGGGCGCCATGAATTTGAGATGCGCACCCTGCTCGGCCGTGTGCTTCCCCCCAGGGAAAACATGAAACGCCTGCGGGAAAAGGGGTGGATTCCGCCGGTCCGGGAGATTTATCCTTTGATCATCGGCGGCATGTCCTTTGGGGCTTTGTCCCCAACCATGTGGGAGGGCTTGCAGATGGGGGTGGCCTACCTGAACGAAGAGCTGGGTATGCCTGTTCGCATCTGTACCGGTGAAGGGGGGTGCCCGCCGCGGCTGCTGCGTTCCCGGTTCCTTAAATATGTAATTCTGCAGATTGCTTCGGGCTATTTCGGCTGGGATGAGATTATCCACGCCATTCCGCACATGAAAGAAGACCCCTGCGCCATTGAGATCAAATACGGCCAGGGTGCAAAACCCGGTGACGGCGGACTTTTGATGTGGCATAAGGTTAATAAACTGATTGCCGCCATTCGGGGTGTGCCCCAGGGCGTGAGTCTGCCCAGTCCCCCGACCCATCAGACCCAGTACTCCATTGAAGAGTCCGTGGCCAAGATGATCCTCTCCATGTCCATGGCATGGGGGTTCAGGGTACCGGTCTATCCCAAAATTTCCGCCTCATCCACCTCCCTTGCGGTGATGAATAACCTGACACGTAACGACTATGCGGCAGGGCTTGCCATTGATGGCGAAGATGGCGGTACGGGTGCGGCGTATTCTGTTTCCATGGACCACATGGGGCACCCGATTGCCAGTTGTGTCCGGGATAATTACCTGAATTTGACCGCCATCGGCAAACAGAATGAAGTGCCCATTTTTGCCGGGGGCGGTATCGGCAAAAACGGCAATATTGCCGCCAATGCAGCCGCGCTTATCATGTTAGGTGCATCCGGAATTCAGATCGGAAAATATGTGATGCAGGCAGCCGCCGGTTGCGTAGGGACCGAAGAAGACCGGTGCAACGTATGTAACCTGGGCATCTGCCCCAAGGGCATTACGTCCCAGGATCCCAGGCTCTATCGTCGTCTTGACCCGGAAGATGTGGCCCAGCGCCTGGTGGATATTTATGTCTCCTTTGACACACAGCTTAAGAAAATTGTAGCGCCGTTGGGACGTTCCACCTCCCTTCCCATCGGTATGTCCGATGCACTGGGAATTGATGATAAAAACATTGCTGACCGTCTCAGTATCAAGTACGTGGTGTAAAGGAGGAGGGGTATGATGAAAAGCGATTATATTTTTATAGCAGGTAAACGAGACGAAAAACGGATACCCTCACGGGTACTTGAAGAGATTATTCACCAGCACGTCCAGCGGGGCAACCGGAAGCTTGAAGTTCAGGCTTTTGGCCAGCACGGTATTGGCGGGCGATTATGGGAATCGGCCCCTGACAGGATGGACATCCGTATCATTGGCCATTCCGGGCAGCGCACAGGCTCCCTTGGCACACCCAATACAAGAATAGAGATCATGGGGCCGGCATCGGATGATATTGGCTGGCTCAATGCCGGTGCTGAAATCATCGTGCACGGGTCTGCCTCCAATGGCGCCATGAACGGTGCAGCCCAGGGTAAAGTCTTTGTGGGCGGAGCCATTGGCGCCCGGGGCATGACCATGACAAAACGCAATCCCAGGTTTGAACCCCCTGAGTTGTGGGTCCTGGGCTCGGCAGGGGATTACTTTGGCGAGTTCATGGCCGGCGGCATTGCTGTGATTTGCGGTTTAAACGCTCCCAATCCGGAGCAGGTTCTGGGTTACAGACCCATGGTGGGCATGGTAGGCGGAAAGGTTTTTGTTCGTGGTGAAGCCAAAACGTATTCCGACAAGGATGCCAAGGAAGTGGCCCTTGATGATCAGGAATGGGAATGGCTGCTCCAGGGTCTTAAGGTCTTTCTTAAAAAAATTGAACAACCGAAATTGCTGGAAGAACTGGCAGTACGAAAAGAGTGGCGCCTGTTTGAAGCTAAAAATCCCCAGGAAAAAGCCGACGGCCCGGACAGAAAATCCATGTCATGGTTCAGGGAACAGGTCTGGGATATGGAGCTTGGCCGGGGCGGCTTGATCGGGGATCTCCAGGAAACGGAAAAGGGTACGGTGCCTCTGATTACTAAAGGCGACTACAGAAGATATATCCCGGTATGGGAACAGGGTAAATATATTTCGCCCTGCCAGGCATCCTGTCCCACGGGAATACCGGTTCAGCAGCGTTGGGCCATGGTCCGGACCGATAATATTGATGAAGCCATATCCATGGGTCTTGAGTACTCCCCGTTTCCGGCAACGGTGTGCGGCCACTTGTGTCCAAGCCCCTGTATGGCGTCCTGTACCCGGAATATGTCTTATATGGCACCCATTAATGTTCGCCTTCTGGGCCAGGCCGCACAGAATATCAAACCGCCAAAGCCGGCCAAAAAATCCCAGAAGAAAGTTGCCGTCATCGGTGGCGGCCCGGGCGGTATTTCTGCGGCCTGGCAACTGACCATGAAAGGGCACACTGCTACGGTATTTGAAGCCGGACAGACCATTGGCGGAAAGATTTCCGCTGTGATTCCTGAATCCCGGATCCCTGCCGACACCCTGGATGCTGAACTGGACCGGATCAAGTCTTATATTGAGGATATAAGACTGGGAGAGGCGATTGATGCGGAGAAATTCACCGAGATAAAAAAGAACCATGATTATGTTGTGGTGGCAGCCGGTGCCAAAAAGCCCAGATCCCTTCCGGTTAAGGGGGCTGATCGCGCGCTTTTTGCCAATGATTTTCTTGAGCAGGCCAAGGCCGACAAGATAAACCCGGGCAAAAAAATTGTGATCATCGGTGCCGGCAATGTGGGCTGTGATGTGGCCACGGAAGCCCACCGGCTGGGCGCTGTTGATATTACCATGATTGATGTCCAGAAGCCGGCTGCATTCGGCAAGGAAAAAGAGGATGCCGAAAAATGCGGTGCGCAATTCCGCTGGCCCTTATTCACCAAAGAGATTAATGCCAAGGGGGTTCTGCTAGAAAGCGGCGAAACGCTGCCGGCCAATACGGTGGTGATCTCCATCGGAGACGTGCCTGACCTCTCCTTCCTTGGCAAGGACATTGAGCTTGACAGAGGGTTTATCAAGGTGGACGGCGCCGGCCGCTCCTCGGATGAAAAGGTCTTTGCCATCGGGGATGCCGTGGGGCCGGGACTTATTACCGATGCCATCGGGGCCGGCAGAAGAACCGCCACGGTCATTGATCAGCTTCTTAACGGTCAGGTGCCTGATATGGCAGGTCTCACCCTTGGGCCTATGATTGATACCCAGCGGGTTAGTCTGACCTATTATAACCCCAGGCAGGATGCCGACAACCTGGAAGAGTGCAGTCAAGACTGCGCCTCCTGCGGCAATTGCAGGGATTGCGGCATCTGCGTGTCAGTCTGCCCCGAAGGGGCCATCAGCCGCCGGGAGACGGACGCCGGCTATGAGTACGTGGTGGATGAAGCCAAATGTATTGGCTGCGGATTCTGCAAAGGCGCTTGTCCCTGCGGTATATGGGAACTGATACCCAATACGCCTTTGAGCTGATGTGACATCGTGCAGTAATTCAAAGTTTGCCAACGTAAACACATTTATAGTGTCTTTACGCTCAGGATCGCTGTCGGGATCGAAACATCCATTGTTTTGATTCCGATAGCGATGCAAATGCGGCAGGTACAATGATAAATGCGGTTGCTTTGCAGGATAGGTAAGAGTTCGGGGGCAGTATAAGTAATAAATGCCGTGATTTGATAATGCCCCCGGATTTCGCACCGTGTTGAGCTATAAACAATTATCTATTTCGTAACAGCTTGCCGTGTCGATTAACAAAAGGCGTTCGAGGGGAACCGGGAATTTTTTGCGGCCTGAATAATCTTACCGACATTACCCTGGACTTGAAATATGCCACTATTTGCGGTTATTCCCAGGCAGAAATGGCAACAGCGTTTTCGGATCACCTCAAAAATAAGTCCCTGGAAGATATCCGCAGGTGGCACAACGGATATTCCTGGCTTGGAGAAAACGTTTATAACCCTTTCAGTATTTTAAATTACTTTCGCACCGGAGCATTCCGAAACTTCCGGTTTGAGACCGCCCCCCCCTCCCTTTTTTTAATCCACCTGTTTGAAGAAAAACGATACAACATCCCCCGGATTGAACATATTGAGGTGTCTGGCTCTCTGATAGGCGCTTTTGAAATCAACTTCATCGAACCTGAAAATTTTCTTTTCCAGGCAGGTTATCCAACCATTGAATCTGAGCAGAGGGTTGCGGGTAAAACATTTTACACCTTCTTTTCAAGTGACCCGAATGGCTTATATCCGGAGGTAATCCTTCACCTTTGAGATCCCCGGAATAATAGTCTGGGTCCGGTTGATTCCTTTAATCCGCCGGATCTTTGTGTCCACAAATTCGGCAATGGTTTCCGCATCCGAAGTCAAAAAATCCCTTTTCAAAACAATTTTTACCAGAATATCAATACTGCCGTGGACCGAATGCACTTCCTGGATTTCGTCCAGGACATAGAGGGTCTCAAGGATTTCGTTCTCGGGGATCATGCCCACATTGATGAAAACAAAGGCGGTAATTGTCCGTTTCATTTCAGGATACCCGGGACATTCCCTTTCAAGCATGGCCGTTCTGAATGCGTCCATGGTTTTGGGAATGATTTGGCTGATGCCGATGCCGTAACGCCGTTCCGGGCTCTGGCTCCAGTGATGATAGGTAATATAGGTATAAAGATCGCCAATGGTCCTTTCCGGGAAATACTGCAAAAGCTCGCCGCTTTCAATAATTGCAACCAATGGTTTGTAAATCGTATTAAACCAGTCCCGGGCCGCTTTGGGCAGGTCGCAGTCATCCCCGGACCGGTCGGCCAGGGAACTCTGGTGTTTTTTGATCTGTTTTTCCAGGAAATTGTATTTGCCCACCTCTGTGAGGTTGATGTCTTCTTTTAACCCTGTTCTTTCGTGGAAGCCTTTTCTTTCAACATAGATGATATTCTCAAGGGTTTTAATACCGGATAAAAGTTCCACTACTTTGGCCCGGATCTCAGTTTGCCCGAGCTCCTTTGCCGCAGCAACGCGGTGGTTGCCGTCCAGGACATAATAGTTGTTTCGGATTTGATATAAATTCACCGAGGGCAGTTTGCCCCCTTCCCGCATGATTTTTTTTATATCATTGAACCGTTTTTTGGATACATGCTGTTTGGGTCTGAACCTTGAATCGAAATCATAATATTTGCCCACACTGCCTGTGATTTTTTCAACTGGTATGGTCTGAACGCCGTGGTCGATGAACTGAACATCTTCTTCCTTGGCCTGCTCCTCATTAAAAGAGGATATGTGATCGGCGTCCGGCTTATTTTTGTCTGTGCCGAATAATTTTTTGATAAAGCGCATGGTATTTTTATTAAACTTCAATAATAGTGTGGCCGCATGTATTGATTATTTTTGTTTTTCCGGAGATGGTCATCCGGTCTTCGAACCGGTTAAAAGCCTTGTGGATATGCCCGTGGATGAAATAGTCGGGACCAAGCCAGGCAATGAGCCGGTTAAAAACATGAAAGCCTTTATGGCATAAATCTTCTTTGTCATGAATCCCTAAGGGGGGCGCATGGGTGATAACCATATGGATGGGTTTTTTAAACCAGAGGGTAAGCCCCATCCGGAAAAGCAGCTTTTTCATGTCAGCTTCCGTATATTGATTGGGACCGCCGTTGTACCACATGGAGCCTTCCAAACCCAGTATCCGCAGATTGCCGACGGTTACGACCTTGCCGTGGATATTCCTGCACCCCGGTAAGCTATCGGGGGTATATCGGATATCATGGTTGCCTTTGACGTAATAAAGCGGTGCCTCTATCCGATTCCTTATATACGTTAAATATTCCGGTGCCAGATCCCCACAGGAAATGGTCAGGTCAATGGGGGGCAGGGTTCTGTTTTCAATCTCCTGAATCAGCGACTGTTCTTTAAAATCGGATACAAAAAGCAGTCTTAATCGGTGTCTGGTGCTCAGGGGAACTGTGTGGGGCATGGATTTTCATTTCATCAAAGGTTAAACACGATTGTAATCATAGTTGGATTTACATTGGTTCGTCAACCTAAGTTTCTTTCCTGTTTTATTGCGGGATGAGTCCGGGCGCTGATATACCAGGCCGGTCCACGGCCGTTAGCGGGCTTTAAAAGGCAGGAAAGTAAGCAGCGCTGCCGTTAAACAGCACCGCTTACTTTGATTTTCATATGAAGGTTGTAATTAAATGATTTTTTGTAAGAAAGCCGGGGGAAGATACTCAGATCTTTCAGCCTTTGCTGTGGTCTGAGTCCGGGTGCTGATTGATCCGGTCAGTCCGGGACTGTTATACCCAAATCCCTTTCTTTGGCGGGTTGCCATATGAATCGAAAGAGTCTCCATTCGCCTTCAATACCGCCTGCAGATTTTCAACGGTAAATTCAAACCCATCTTCTTTTGCCATGGCACAAAATTTTTCCATTGAAAAACAGTTGTCGTATTTTACACGAAATTTGCGGTCATCTGCACCTTTATCCAAAAAGGCCTGAACGTTTTCTTCTGACATAAGAACGTCTCCATTTATTAATTGGTTAAATAATTATGAAAGTAAAGCAAAGAGTGTTCCAATGTTGGTGTTGATATTGTCTTTATATAAAAATCCTCTTATTTTTTTGTGCGTTCAAGGTGTTATTGTTGCATTTCTTTTATTTTCGTACGTTGAGGACGTCAATAGCCGTTTTAAAATATACTTGACATCGTTTTACTGTCGATGATAACCGTATTTCGAATAACCGCCATGGGATAATTGGGATATTGATGTCCGGGTTAGATTCAAAATAGAACATAAAAGTTATGAAATGATGTAGTATGGTGTTTATCCAAAGCAAATAAATACAAAAAAGGAGTGTTGTTTGTGGGGTTAAGATTTAAATTCAACGTTTTTGTTGTTTTTGTGGTGTTGGGGTTCTGTGTGCCGGCACAGGCTGGGCAGGTTCGTGTTTCGGCGGCGAAAAGCATGAGTGATCTGTGTAATAGTTTGATCGTGTTGTTTCAGACCGCGCATCGGGATGTTAAAATTGTACCCAACTTTGCGTCTTCCGGTGCTTTGGCAAAGCAAATAGAGCAGGGTGCGCCTGCGGATATTTACATTTCTGCCAACCCGAAGTGGATGGCGCATTTGGTTGGAATGGGTAAAGTTAAGGTGGGTACCGAAAAGGTATTTGCCCACAATGCGTTGGTTTTTGTGGGTAAGCCGGGTACGGGTGTTCATGGCATGAACGATTTACAAAAGCTGGCGCGTGTTGCATTGGGCAGTCCCGGCAGTGTGCCGGCCGGTCAGTATGCAAAACAGGCAATGGATAAAGTGGGGGTATATGATGGAATGCTCAAGAAAGGGCAGTTGGTTATGGCAAAGGATGTTCGCCAGGCGCTGATCTATGCCGACCGGGGCGAGGCCGATGGGGCGTTTGTTTACAAAACGGATGCAATGCTCGCCGTCAGTGCAAAGGTTCTGTTTGAAGTGCCAATCGAGTTTTACGGTCGCGTCACTTATCCGGTTGCAATGACAAGGGAGAGTGAAGGGAATGCCGATGCCAAGCTCTTTTATGACTATATTGTTTCCGAAGCGGTTCATCCGGAAATGATCCGCCTGGGTTTTTCTTTGCCCTGATATTGACCATGCTGGATGAAATTATGATGTTATCACTTTCTTCCCAGGATGTATCTGCTATTTGGCTTTCCCTGAAGGTTGCTTGTTCGGCAACCTTGATTTCCACTCCCTTTGGTATTGCCTGCGGATATTTTCTTGCCTTTGGCAAAACCAGGGGCAAGGCGCTGGTGGAAGGGATTGTCGGCCTGCCCTTGGTGTTGCCGCCGGTGGTGGTTGGATATTTATTGCTGCTGGCCTTTGGGTCCAATGGGGTCATTGGTAGGTTTTTGAATTTTTTGGGTTTTCAGGTGGTTTTTTCTCTTACCGGTGCGGTTATTGCTTCTGCAGTTGTTGGGTTTCCTTTGATGGTACGTTCGATCCGTATTGGCATGGAGGCGGTGGATCAATCTTATGTTTCGGTGTCGCGAACCCTTGGTGCGGGGTGGTGGGATAGTTTTTTTACCATTGTTCTGCCGTTGAGCGGGCGGGCGATTCTTGCCGGGATGTCGTTGATGTTTGCCAGGAATCTTGGTGAGTTCGGCGCAACGGTTATCCTGGCCGGCAATATCCCGGGGGTAACACAGACAATTCCTTTGGCAATCTATGAATATACCGCTGTTCCGGGTGGTGATCGGATGGCGCTGACGCTTTGCCTGGTCTCCATCAGCCTCTCTTTTGTTATTCTCCTTGTAAGTGAGGGGATAAACCGCAGGTTCAGGAGAAAATAGCGGTGCAGTTGGATGTTGAATTGAAAAAAAATTTTAAAGGGTTCTCTCTTGATGTTGCCTTTTGCCTCTCCTCCCCAAGGACGGGAATTTTTGGTCCGTCAGGGAGTGGTAAATCGACAATTATGAATCTGCTGTCCGGTCTGGAGTCGCCGGACAGCGGTTTTATCCGGTTGGGTAAGACTGTTCTTTTTGATGCAAAGGCAAAAATTAATTTGAAGCCGGATCAGCGTAATATTGGTGTTGTGTTTCAGCATGCCCATTTGTTTCCCCATATGAGTGTTAAGAAGAATATTTTTTATGGGTATAAACGGGTTAAGCCGGAATACAGACGAATTGACCCTGACGGCCTTTTTAATGTGCTTGGTATTACACAGCTTTTGTCCCGGAATGTAGCTACGTTGTCAGGCGGGGAGCGCCAGCGTATTGCTCTGGCGAGAACGGTTTTGTCAAATCCCAGGCTTATCCTTATGGATGAGCCGCTTTCGGCTTTAGATGAGGCGCATAAATTTCAGATTATTCCTTATTTAAAAAATGTGTTCGACAATTACGGTATTCCCATGATTTTCATCAGCCATTCGGTGCTGGAGATGCGGATGATGACCGATGAGGTTCTGGTGGTTGAAAAGGGGCGCGTTCGGCAGCGCAGTGCGGCGGAAGAATTGGTGAAGAAATCCTGGGGAAGCGGGCTTGAAAGTTATGTTAATTTGATTCGTCTGGGTGAAGCGTCTCTTTACAAGGACCTGTTCCTTTATCAATGGGGCGGCAATCGTCTTATTCTTACGGAATCGGGGGGCAGTGAAGAAAACCTTTTTGAGCTTGATTCCCGTGACATCCTTCTTTTTAAGCGGCATCCAGAGGCAACAAGTGCCAGGAATCTTTTGGAGTGCACCGTGACAAATATCTATGGCAGCGGGAATCGTGTGCGGGTGGAGCTGGGGTGCGGCGGTGAAAGCCTGATTGCCCAGATCGTTCCGGAATCCGTTCGTGAGCTGGGGATCGAAAAAGGAGTCATGGTGGTGGCGGCAATTAAAGCGTCGGCGTTTAAGCGAATATTTTAAGGGGGAAGGTATGGAAATTATCATTAAAGATGCGCGCCTGGTGGATGTTGATCTCGTGTTGTCTCTGCTGGCCCGGCAGTTTGCTGCAGAACAGGGGAATGAATTCAGCCCCGGGGACCAGGCCCGGGGGGTGCGATTGATGCTGGATGGATGCGGGAAGCACAGGGCGGTGAAAGTTGCGTGGATGGATGATGCAATTGTCGGGATGTGTACGGCCCAGGCTCAAATCTCAATGGTTCAAGGCCGTATAGATGCCGTGGTTAATGACCTGATTGTGGATCATGCATTTAGAAAGAAAGGTGTTGCAGCTTTTTTGTTGTCGGCTATTGAAGCGTGGGCCTTAAATAAGGGTATAAAATTCATTTCCCTGCTTGCAAAAGAAGACGATCAGGATCGTCTTGATTTTTATAATAGAAGAGAGTGGAAGCGCAGCCCATTGATCTGTCTGGCCAAATCTTTGGATTAGGTATCTGCCGTGTCTGGTTGAAACCGTAGATTTTTCGGTATCCGGCCGTAAGTGTTCGCTGGTTGAAAAAACAGTCTCGTGTATAAAATTACATATTTGTTCTTAGTTGTTTCCATCGCCTGATTAATGCCGCTTTTAATTAAAAATCGGCCTATCCCTATTAATATATCCCAAGAAGCATTCATTTATTCAATGTAATAAATCCTGTTCCTGTATAATAATTCGTACCTTTATAATTAATTACATATTTGAATTCTTTTATGTTTCATTTTTGTGTTATATGTGAATTTTTTGTTTTTGTGTAACGCAAACAAGAAACTTTTTTTATTTAAAATAAATGTAATTTAAATGAGTTAGATTTTTTTTCAATGATTCGGCCTGCTGTTGGAACAGCGGTTGCAATTGTAATCATCACGACGGCGGACAGATTGTCTATCTGTTAAAAATGACCAGCTAAAAATCCTATTGGTTGGTGATAATAAAATAAGGTCTATCTTGAATTGATTATTAAGGAGTAAGAAATTATGAGAAAAGTAGCAATCTACGGAAAAGGCGGCATCGGCAAATCAACTACAACCCAGAATACGGTAGCAGGACTGGTGGAAGCCGGCAAAAAAATCATGATCGTAGGCTGCGATCCCAAGTCAGACTCCACACGGCTCATGCTCAACGGCCTGGCCCAGAAGACCGTTCTGGACACCCTGAGGGAAGAGGGTGAGGATGTTGAACTTGAAGACGTAAGAAAAGAGGGATACGGCGGGGTTCTGTGTACGGAATCCGGCGGCCCCGAACCCGGTGTCGGTTGTGCAGGCCGGGGTATCATCACCTCCATTAACCTGCTGGAACAGTTGGGCGCCTACGACGAAGAGCAGAACCTGGATTATGTATTTTATGATGTTCTGGGCGACGTTGTATGCGGCGGTTTTGCCATGCCTATCCGCGAAGGCAAGGCCCAGGAGATCTATATTGTCGTATCCGGCGAAATGATGGCCATGTACGCAGCCAACAACATCTGCAAGGGTATCGTGAAATTCGCCCAGTCCGGCGGCGTTCGTCTCGGGGGCCTGATCTGCAACTCCCGTATGGTTGCCAATGAACAGGAGATGATTGAACAGCTGGCCAAGAAACTGGGCACCCAGATGCTTCACTTTGTCCCCAGGGATAACATGGTGCAGCAGGCAGAGATCAACAGGAAAACGGTTATCGATTTTGCGCCGGAGCATCCCCAGGCCGACGAATACCGGGCCCTGTCCAAAAAAATGGATGATAATGAGATGTTTGTCATTCCCACGCCCCTTGAGATTGAAGAGCTGGAGAACATGCTCATTGAATACGGGATCGCTTCATAAACCTATAACCGCAGGACCCTGAGGGGACCCCTGGCAAAGAGACCGTTCCTGAAGAATTTTAAGCAAAACAACACAAGAGATAAGATAGGGGTATATACATTATGACAGGCGAACGAACCCACACCGTTAACCCGGAAGAGGTAAAAAAAGAAATACTGGCCAAGTATCCGCCTAAAGTGGCCCGGAAACGCGGCAAACAGATCACGCCGGTTTCAAGCGAAGAAGAAAAAGGCAGTCTCACGGTCGGGGCCAACGTCAGGACCGTCCCGGGCATCATCACCCAGAGGGGATGCTGCTA
>JAKSBO010000075.1 GCA_022361095.1 Desulfobacterales bacterium
AGAATTTCCTGATGCGTTCATCTTGTTCAATCTATTGGGCGCTGCGATCCAAGCCCAGGGACGTATTGAAGAGGCGATCTCAGCGTTCGACCAAATGCTTTTATTAAATCCTGATTTCTCCGAAGGCTACTATAACCGCGGTGTGGCACTCTCCCGGATGGGCCGGACTCATGAAGCGGTGCAGGATTATTCCAATGCCGTTAAGCTTACCCCTAAATTTTATAATGCGCATCTCAATCTCGGACTCGAGCTGGAGGGATTAGGAGATCACAATCAGGCCGTTCAAAGCTTTACCCGGGCCATAGACATAGAGCCTGATAATGCTCATGGATACAACAACAGGGCGTTTTCGCTGATGAATGCAGGCAGGCTGGATGCCGGCTTAGACGACTGTGAAAAAGCCATTTCCCTCGACCCCGACTTGCCCGAAATCCATAATATCCGCGGCCTGATATTTGATAAGCTCGGAAAAGCGAAAAGGGCTGTCAACAGCTTTAAAATTGCCGTTCAACTCAAACCCGGTTCCGTTCAATTCCAGGTAAACCTTGCCAAAAGTTTAAATGAACTCAACGATTATGACCAAGCGCTAACGTATTGTAACCAGGCAATTGAATCCCGTCCTAACACCCCGGATGCCCATTTTAACAGGGGCATCGCCCTCCAAGGCCTGATGCGGTTTGAAGATGCGATCAAAAGCTATGACCGGACCATTGAACTTGCCCCCAAATTTTCCGATGCGTTTTGTAACAGGGGAATTTGTTTTCATCAACTGGAATGTATCGAAAAAGGTTTTGCCGATTTCAACAAGGCCATTGAGCTCAATCCTGGGAATGTCAGTGCCTTTTCCAACCGCGGACTGTCCCATCGTCATTTCGGGCAGTTTGAGGCGGCTGAAAAGGACTTTCAGCAGGCCCTTTCCATTAAACCCGATGATGGTTCAACCTTATTCAACCGGGCACTTTTGTATCTGCTCACAGGGGATTTTGAACGCGGATGGGCTGAATATGAATGGCGGTGGGTAAAATCCCGGAGAAGACATTTTTCCAATGGGAAGGTTTGGAACGGGGAACCGTTATCCGGTAAGATCATATTCATATATGGGGAACAGGGGTTTGGCGATTTTATTCAGTTTGTCCGGTATCTGCCGTTGCTTCAAAAGATGGGGGCACGGGTCATTTTGGAATGTAAAACCGCCTTGGCAAGGCTGATGGTAAACTTTGAGGGATATGACCGCCTGCAAATCCGGACAGATGATACTGCCGGGACGGTCCAAGAGCGATTTGACTACCACCTGCCCATCATGTCCTTGCCCAAACTGTTTAATACGGTCCTTGGGACGATTCCCTCACAGGAGCCCTATCTGACGGCAGACAAATCGTTGTCCCGGATCTGGCAAAACAGAATAAAAAAGGGAAACGCTTTGGATGTCGGCATCGTATGGGCCGGCAATCCGTCCCATAAAGGAGATCGGCGGCGGTCCGTGAGCTTAAGCCGGTTTACACCGCTAAAAAAGATAAAAGAGGTCAATCTGTACAGCCTGCAAAAAGACGCCCATGAACTCTGGACAGACACAGCCCCTGAAACCATTTTTACCTTTGATTTTGGAAAAGAGATTTCTGATTTTGCCGATACCGCTGCAATTATCGAAAATCTGGATCTGATCATTTCAGTCGATACCTCGGTGGCCCATCTTGCAGGGGCGCTTGGAAAGGAGACCTGGGTGCTGCTGCCATTTTCCCCGGACTGGCGATGGCTGACCAACAGAGACGATTCTCCCTGGTATCCAACCCTTAGATTATTCCGGCAGCCCGCTTTGGGAGATTGGGACAGTGTGTTTAAAACCGTGACCGCGGAACTAACGGCCATGGGCCGATCTGGTCTATCAACACCCAGGCTCGTCCCACAACAAAATATGAAAGAAACTTAGTAACTTATTGGTACTTTCATATAACAGCCACGGGCTGACCTGACATATCAGTTACCAGGCACAGCCCACAACAAAGATTGAAAGATCTGAGTAACTTACCCAGACTTTCTTATAAAAAACAAATAATTGTAAGGCATCACCCAAAACCCATACGTGATGCCTTACGCGTTCATTTAAAAATTATGCCCCCAGATAGGCTTTTTTCACCTCGGGATCATTAAGCAGCTTATCAGCCGGGCCTTCCAATACAAGCTTGCCGTGTTCAATCACATACCCTCTTTGGGCAAATTTAAGGGCCAGCCGGGCATTCTGCTCCACCAGTAAGATGGTGGTGCCGTATTTATTGATCTCTTTGAGGGCATCGAACATTTCAAGCATCAGCAAAGGCGCAAGCCCCATGGAGGGCTCATCCAGAATCATGAGCTTTCTGCCGCTCAGGTACCCCCGGCCCACGGCAAGCATTTGCTGCTCTCCACCGGACAGGGTGCCCGAAATCTGATTCCTGCGCTCTTCAAGACGGGGAAACAGATCAAACACCCACTTTTTGTCCTTTGCAATCTGCTCGGTATCTTTTCTGGCAAAACAGGCCAGGGTTAAGTTTTCGGTTACCGTGAGGTTGCCGAATATTCTCCGGCCTTCGGGCACATGGGAGATGCCGAGCCGGGTGACCACCTTGTCGGTGCTGTAGGAGAGTACATCTTCTCCCTCAAACTCAATGACGGAGCCCGGCTCACTGGGCACCATCCGGGAGATGGCTCTGAGGGTGGTGCTTTTGCCTGCACCGTTGGCACCGATGATGGTGACGATTTCACCGGCATCAATGCTGAAGTCCAGCCCGTGAAGCGCCTTGATATTGCCGTAGGAGACTTTCAGATTCTTAACGTTCAGCTGCATCAGGTCAAATCCTCCTTGCCCAGATAGGCTTCAATCACTTCCGGGTTGTTCTGGATCTCTTCAGGCGGGCCTTCGGCAATGACCTCGCCGAAAACCAGGGTCTGGATATACTCGCACAGCTCCATGACAAATTTCATGCGGTGCTCGATGAGGAAAATGGCCACCTTGAAATCCCGGTGCACCTGGCGGATGATCTCGATCATGCGCACCAGTTCGTCAGGGGTCATGCCGGCCGTGGGTTCGTCCAGGAACAGGATCTTGGGACGGGTGGCCATGGCCCGGGCCATCTCCACCCGGCGCTGGGCGCCGTAGGGCAGGTTGGTCACCAGCTGGTCCCGGTACTGGGTGATGTCAAACAGTTCCATGAGGTAATCGCAGTTTTCGATCACCTCGGCCTCCTGGCGGCGGCAGGCCGGGGTGTTGAAAAAAGAGCCCAGCAGGCCGTAGTCCAGTTGGGAGTAGTGGGCCATGCGGATATG
>JAKSBO010000787.1 GCA_022361095.1 Desulfobacterales bacterium
AGGCTGGGAACATGATCAGATATGTCCCCAACGGATTTAATCATCGAATCTTCGATGGCGGTCTCATTCATGACGGAAATGCTCATGGGCACCTCCTGGACATTTTCTTCTTGTTTTTGAGCAGTTACGATGACGGTCTCCATTGAGGTAGCTGCTGGTTCTCTGGCCTGGACAAAGCCGGCCCCAAGGATACTTGCGGCGGCTAAGCAAGTAATTGTTGTTTTAATTCCCATTCTTTTCCTCCAGATCTAATTAATTTTCATGAAACTAAATTTCTATTTTGACGCTAAAAATTTTTAATTAGATAGAAAAAGAAAAAATACGGCTAACACCTGGGTCCAAAATTTTAACACTGTAGTCCAGAAAAAAAGGGGTGGGGATAATCAGATTATTTTACGCGGCGGAACGCCGAATGCGTCAATGAAGGCCCTGGTAAAATAACTCAGGTTATTAAATCCAACGGCATAGGCAACCTCGGTGACATTATGCCTGCCTTGTTGCAACAGCTTCATGGCAGTCCGCAGGCGGTGGCTGCGCAGATGGCCCATGGGGGAGTGGCCGAAAACCATTTTAAAGTTTTGGAAAAATTTGCTTCTGCTCATACCGATCTTCCCGGCAAGTTCCGTAAGGTCCGGGGGATTAAGCGGATCACGAATAAGAAGCTCGGCAGCGTAATGTATCCGTTCCGTATCCATTGAATTTATTCGAAACCGGCGTGGTGACGTCCTGTTCATTTCTCTTATCTGTTCAAGCCGGCCGGCAAATATTTCCATGACCTTGCCCTCCAAATAAAGGGCACGGGTCTTGCCACGATATGGACACGAAATAAGCTGGCTCAGAGCCCTTTTCATTTCCGTGCCTGTCTTTGCCTGGCCGGTAACGGGAATTTGACGGTGAAATCCTTTTAAAAACGGGAGAAACGGCTCTTCATCTTCATTGGCCAAATCCAATAATGTTTTAGGATCAAAAAGGATAGCTATTTTTGACTTGTGTGTGATCCCGATTTCTTCTTCTATCCTGAGTGCACTCGGATATGCGTAATGCGCACTTAATCCGGCCTTGGCAGATAACTGCCGGCTTTTTAATGAACGGACCCGGGAATTCCCCGAAATGTTGAAGCTGACACCAAAATTCCAGTCTATTGTTTCGGCGGTTAAGGTGACCGGCTGTGACGGTTTCATATTAATGTACATTAAGCGCAACCCTGAAGAAAAATTTTCAAGCTGTATGATTCCGCTGCCGAGCCTCTTGGGCAAGTTGTAGACAAGCTGGCTGGGAAAATCATGGGATTGCGAATATGTAGGATTAATTATTTCCATACGGTTTTCAAATAACGGCCATGGCCGACCTGGTCTTTCACCGAGGTTGGGCCACAACAAATCATGAAAGAAACTAACCGGTTAATTCAGTTCTTTCATATAAATTAGGCTCGGATCTCCTCTATCTGACCGAAAAATTATGGCCCCCTCCAATAATTATTCCGGGGTATTTCACAATATGCCGCCCTGTAATACCGGTACGAACGTCAAAACTTACAAAATTAGCCCACCCTGCAATAAATAGAACCCAATGTCAAGTCCGGTTTTGGATTTTTTAACCACAAGTTTCCATCATCGGACGATTGCATGCAATCAATGTGTCGGCATCATTTCAAAGGGTTGGAACAGGTGTTCCGGAAATGTGACGGCGAACAGGAGCAGCACCAGGGGCAAGACTGGTGTCTGTTTTACATTTGTTGCCGGGGAAAGGCATGCAGGCCGCCCTTAATTTTTAAAGCCGCCTCCAATAATGGCTTTTTGGCAATGTTCTCTTTGTTGCAGTACGGATAATCGCCGAAAGAAGAAGCGATGCGCCGCTGCAGTATTCGAATTTTTCCCCCGGAGGGCCTGACATGGGCAGATCAAGGACATATTGGACCCAATCATTGCTATTCTTCATTTCATATAATCCCTCAAATTGATGAAGATGCGTGTCCCTGCATTCCAGACCCGACGCCATGGTCAACAGATTTTCAATGGTCATTGATTGTTTGCGGAGATCCATATTCGCAATGGTTTTATCTTTAAAAAAACCGAGGACAAGCCGGTCAATATTTGAAATAAAGCCCTTGTCTATGGCGATCCCCATCAATGCCGATGTAATGCTTTTGGTGCACGAAGCAATATCATGGGGTTGATGCTTCATATAGGGCCAAAAATAGGCGTCCAAAACAATGTGCCCGTTCCGGACGATTGTGATGCTGTCAATCTGGTATTGCTTTTTATCAATATAGGCCATCATATCGGCAAGTGTATCGGACTGGATGCCCTGGTCTTCCGGAGGGGTGATCTGCCAACAGTCCGGCGGCGGGTACCCTGCTGAAAAAAAAAAAAAAAAAAGAAATACAACGCTGAAAACAACAGAAATATAACAGCCACAGGCTGACCTGACATATCAGCTGCCAGGCTCAACCCAAAAAAAAAAATGAAAAATCTGA
>JAKSBO010000091.1 GCA_022361095.1 Desulfobacterales bacterium
ACGAAATTACCAGAGAATATGAGTGGCAGGAAGAAACAGGGCGACATCCCAGTGCAATCAACGGTTTAGTCTTCAATGGTTTTTATTCTCAGGAAGACATTGATTATCTGATCGCTAATGATTGGGTTGGAGATGAGAATGTTCAGTCCTCTAGTTTCGTAGGTTCAGACCTTCAGGCAGGAGATTTAAAATATGTGGATTTAAATGGTGATGGCACCATTGGTGAACAGGATATTCGCGTATTTGAAAACATAACCAGTCCGAAAACTTCTTTTGGTTTTGGAACTAATCTGGCCTACAAAGGATGGTCTTTAAATGTGTTTTTCCAGGGGGTAGAAGATGTCACCTATCATATTTCAGGACGAATTAAAACACCATTTGTTAGTGGTATTGGAAACGGCTCTGAGATAGTCCTGGATCGCTGGACAGAAGAACGTTTTGCCAATGGTGAAAAAATACAATTTCCACGTCTAACAGCCACAGGAGAGCATAATCACAATTATCAGAATTCTGATTTCTGGTTCCGCGATGCATCCTACATCAGACTTAAAAATGCAGAGTTGGCTTATAAGTTTAAAGGCAGCAAGTTAAAAGATATGGGTATTTCGTCTGTTCGTCTGTATTTAAGTGGTACAAACCTGCTAACATGGACTGATCTGGATTTTGTTGATCCGGAAACCAAATCAGGTTCGAGCGCCCCAATTGGTCCTAACCGGGTTTATACCATGGGTGTAAATGTTTCATTTTAAATCTTATAGAAAATGAGAAAAATATCAACATATATAAAGGCACTGACAACAGCCACCTTAATGGCAGTAGTGTTTGGTTCGTGCGACGATTTCTTTGGGGAACCGATTGAGCAAAACATAACGCAGGATACCATATTCAACAGTATGGTTAATGCCGAGAAGCTATTGAACAGTGTCTATAATCAGGTGCCTTACTTGTGGCCAACCAATTGGGACGCTGGTGAATACGACAATAAGAGTCGAATCCATCAAAATATATTAGCATCCATTACTGATGAAGGTATTAGTGGTTCAACATGGTCGGGAGCCCGGTCGTTCTTTTATGGCGATTGCCAAATGACACCCGATAACGTAGGTGTATTGGCATCAAAAGGAGATAAACGTATGCTTGAACATGTTTTTGAGGCTCCATATTTTTATTTTCGAC
>JAKSBO010001122.1 GCA_022361095.1 Desulfobacterales bacterium
CCGGAATTTTCCACCTCCTGTTCGGTAAAAAAGCCGGCACATCCGTCGCGCATGGAGATAAAGGGCAACTGGTTAATGTATCCCTGGTAATGAAAAAAGAAAAGATAGATATCCCCCTGTTTTAAAAACCGGTCGATCTCAATATGGTATTCAATGGTTTCCCCGGGCACGGGCAGGCTGCGGTGGAACGTTACCTTGGCATCAAGTAGTCTGTATTTGCGTTTCCCCTGGACCACATGGTCTATGCCCAGCCAGGAACAAAGGAATAGATCAGCCTGGCCCGCTTCAATGGAGATGGAGACCGGGGCTTTGCCGCCGTCCAGGTACCAGACGTTTTCATGTACATCATGCTGGGTAACCACTTTTCCCGACGTTAAGGAGAGCTTTTCTCCATGCACGGATACAATGCGGTCCACCAGCATCAAAGGCTCATCCGGCAACCGCACCCGGACCGGGTAGGTGTCAATGATATGAAAATCTTCTCCGAGCACGTTTCCGGCTTTTCCCACGGCAAATTCAAGGCATTGAGCCCGGTCCATGAACACCGTTGGTGCTTGAGGAATATCCTTGGATGGGCAGACAGGTTCCAGGCCGCTATCCACCTGCCGGACCTTTGGCACTGCACCGGCAATGGCGGCAAGCTGCTCGGCCATGGCCCGGGTGTTTTGGGCGGATAATTCCAAAAAACGTTCATGGGCCCTGGCCGTCACCGCCTGGGTCTGGGCCAGCAGCCCCGGAATTGTGTCACAGGGTATGAACAGGGGTGTTTCAGGCGGCCCGGTGCAATAATCAATTGTTTTAACAAGCGCTTTGCCGATCAAATGTTGCGGAATAGGCGGCCGGGTCAAAGGAATCCGGATACAGGTCGGTGAATTTTCGCTTTTTCCCAGGTCCGTCGGAATGCCGCAGGCGTCCCTGCCCGGCCCTAAATCCCCAACGCCGGACAAGACAACATGCCCGGCAATACCATCCCGGGTCAGGCATCCTGCAACAGCGGTCCGGGGAGTACCCGGATCATCAGACAAAGGGCCTGGAAATTTTCGGCGGTACAGACATAATGCGGCAGCCGTAATGGTAAAAAGGCCTGAAGCCGCCCCGGTATGACCGCACAAGGCAGACGGGCAAAAAACAGGAAAGGCGTTGAAGCCCGGCCCGGCGGCCTCCCCTGCCCCCAGAAAGTGGGAGGCACTGTGGGTTACGGC
>JAKSBO010000315.1 GCA_022361095.1 Desulfobacterales bacterium
TACGGTAAAAAGGCCGCAGATCATCCACCAGCAAGGATATTGACAAAAGTTTTACATGGGTTAAGACGAAATCAGGTTAAGAATATCATCCAGCGGCATGGGAGAAAAACGGCCCGCATCCGGGGGCAGTTCAAGCCCCTGGGCTCTTGCAAACGCGGCCCGGGTAACCACACAGGCGCCGGTAAGCAGATTCATGGCGATATCTGCGGCAAGCCGGTTGGTATGGGGTTCAAGAAAGCTGCCTTTAACCCATTGGTTGAATGCACCCATGGCAGGGCCGCACCAGACCTGGTAGTCCATTTTACGCCGGGCGTCTCCCCGGATGGCCCACCTGGAAGACTGCCCAAGGTAGGATCTGAAAACCAGGGCCATTTTATGGGCCGGGTCTTGTTCCGCACGGTCTACCTCCTGCTCTTGCCCCCGTGACAGGAAAAAATCCCGGGTGGACTGCCATGCCGCATCAAACGGCGTTAATAAAAATTTTTCCTCAATCTCTTTTTGGGCAGCCGGGGGAAGGTCTTCAAAACAGGTGTAATTTTTGTAAAACTGGTACAGTTTTTCCGCCCTGACAGAAAACAATGTTCCGCGTTTCAGCACCTGAACCCGTGCCCCGATTTCAAACATGTCCGCCGAAGGTGCCATGGCAACGTCTGCCTGTTCAGCCTGGCTGAGCAGTTTTTTTACATCCTCGCAGATGCCGGCTTCCACACATGCCTGGTTAATCGATCCGGTCAGGATATATGCAGCCCCCATGCTGAAAGCGGCGGATGCCGACTCCGGCGTGGCAATGCCGCCGGCAAGCCCCACACAAAGCGGGCTTTCAAAATTATATGTTGCCATGGCTTCGTTTTTCAGGGCAATGAAGGTGGGTAAAAGCGCAAGGGCAGGGCGGTTATCCGTATGCCCGCCGGAATCGGCCTCGGCGGTCAGGTCCTGGGCCATGGGTATTTGACGGGCAAGTGCAGCTTCATCCTCCGTAATCATCTGGCGTTCAACCAACTGGTTCAGCATTTTTTCCGGCGGCGGCGCGAAAAACTGCCGGGCCACTTCAATACGGGAGACTTTTGCAAGAACGCGGTTGGGGGTGACAATGGCACCCCGGCTGTCTCTATGGATACCTTTGACGCGATAATAGACTAACGGCAGGGTGATACGCAAAAAGGCGGCTGCCGATATCAGGGTTACGCCATGGTGGAGATATAGTTTTACCGTCGCCATTTCATGGTCCGGGTCTGCCAGGCTGTGGATCAGATTAAATCCAAAGGGTTTGTCCCCAAGGCCGGCCTTGAGTTCAAGAATAGCCTGTTCAATTTGGGCAAGGCCCAATCCGCCGGCACCAAAAAAACCGACCATCCCGTTTTCGCCCATGGTCTTGACAAGTGCTGTGGATGCAATGCCGTTGGCCATGGCCCCGGCCACATAGGCGTACTTTAACCCGTGGCGGCGCTTAAATTCCGAATCCCCAAGGCTTTCCGGGCATATGGCCGGCACATAAATCTGATCGGACAGCGAGGCCATATTACTTTGTGTTGGACGGCTGATATGGATTCCGTCAAAACTTTTTATGAGCAGTTGCGGACGGTTGATATCATGAATGGCCCTAACTAAATCAAGTTGCGATGTCATAGTGTTGTATTGTCCCTGCCGGATACGATGCAAAATGCTATCGTGCATACTGACGTTATTCCCCAATGTTACGGCGTTTGCAGCGCTGGGGGGCAATTTTCATGGTTGGAGTCTAATAGCATACCAGGTGCCTCTTATCAAGATATCGTGTTGATGATGTTGTTTTTTTTAGTTTTTTGAATTTGCGGTGCTGGGTGTTAAGGCGGGTTTATGCCCCCACCATTTAGGTTGCGGGGTCCGTGGGGCATTCATGAAAAATGCGGGCTTGGCAGGTATGGCATATTGCAGGGTCTAGCCTTTTGTAGATGATATTGATGGCCTGGTTTTCTTGTTTAAAAAGATGGGAGCTTCCGATTTTCTCAATAAATTCGCCATGGACCAAAAAACGCTTCACATTACGGTTGATCCGGCAAAGATAGAGATGTTTACCTGATTTTTTTCTTCGCTGGGCCTCCTGGACCAGCACCATGGCACCGGAGACATCGATGAAATTAATGGCGTATCCCACAATCAGCAGATGTTTGGAATGCTCTTTATCAATCTTTTCCAGGGCCTGGGCCACATGGTTGGCGGCACCGAAGAAAAGAGAACCATGAATACGGACCATTGTAAGCTGGGGGCAGGGGGAATTACTGCTTTCCCGGGCATCAATCAAGGTTCTGCGGTCATCCTGGGGGTCGGGCATCAGTTGGGTGACGTGGGGGTGGGAGGTGCGTGTCAGGTAGATGGCCATGGACAGAAGGATACCGGTATATATGGCAAACTCAATGGCAAAAAACAGGGTGCCGGCAAAGGTGGCCAAAAGAACCATGGTATCCGGCTTGCTGCTTTTAAGAATCTCTTTGATATGGTGGACATCAATGAGTTTGAAGGCCACAAATAAAATCACGCCACCCATGGCCGATAAGGGTAAATAGGCGGTTAAAGGGGCCACCAGCAAAGCAATAACAGCCAGGAACAGGGCAGAAAAAATGGAAGCCAGCGGTGATACGGCACCGGCATCATAATTCACCCCAGACCGGGTAAAGGACCCGGAGCTTGCATACCCAGAAAAAAAGCTGCCTGCGATGTTGGACAGCCCCTGGCCGATAAATTCCTGGTTGCCGTCGATATGTTGGCCCGATTGCGCGGCAATGGACCTTGCAATGGACAATGCCTCGATCAGGCCCAGGAAGGCCACAGCCAGGGCTCCGGGTGCCATGAGCCTCAAGGTGTCCAGGGTGAAGTCCGGCGCTGAAAACGGAGGCAACTGACCGTTCAGTTCGCCTAAAAATCTGACGCCATGGGTCTGGCCGTTTAAGAGGAGACTGAACAGGGAACCTGCAACCAGGGCAAAAAGCAGGCCGGGCCACCGGGGTTTCCAGGTCTTGAAGGTGACGGTGCAGACAAGGGTAATCAGCGATATACTTAATTCATAATAATTGATCTGACCATGTGATTTGATCAGAAATGCCCAGGCGGTTAAAAAAGAAGACCCGCCGGGCACGGGTACCCCCAGCGCATGTTTGAGCTGGGAGGTGGCAATGAGCAGGGCGGCTCCGGCCGAAAAGCCCACAATAACCGAATGGGAGACGAAGTTGATCAGGGTGCCCAGGCGGACCAGGCCGAAACAAAACTGGAAAAGGCCGGCCATAAAAGTCAGGGTCAACGCCAGGCGGATGTAATCGGCGGAACCGGGTTCGGCCAATGGGCTCAAGGTGGAGAAAATGATAATGGATATTGCCGTGGTGGGGCCGGAGACCAGATGCCTGGATGATCCGAACAGGGCCGCTATAATCGGCGGAACAATGGCGGCATAAAGGCCGTACTGTGCCGGAAGCCCGGCAATCATGGCAAAAGAGACCCCCTGGGGCAATACGATAAAGGCCCCGGTGAGCCCTGCCATGACATCTGCACGCAAGGACGTGCTGCTCAGTTGTCCCAGCCATGCCAGGAAAGGAAAAAATTGAATCCCGGCAGGTATCGGACGAACAGGCGCGGCTTTTCTGAAAATAGTGTTCATACTGTACTAATGTAAGACTTGCTTGGTTCCTGAAATTGGCCTTTTAAGAATGAATAAATAAAACGGTACCGGCTTGGGCCGTATAAGTCAAGTCTGGATTTCCCGCGGCAATGTGACGGATGCAGGATCGTTCTCTTCTAAAATGCAAAACAGGGTTCAAAACCTTACGTGGCCAGCGGTAAAAGCTTTCCTGATTGTCCAGCTAATTTTTTTAGGCCCAGAATAAAAATGAATATAACCGGATATAAAATCAATTGTTGCATTTTTTGAGGGAGAATTGTTATGAGAATTAAATTGATCCTTGGCACTTTAATTGTAGACACAATATGTGGTAGACGGATATTTTCTGAAAAAAATTCA
>JAKSBO010000348.1 GCA_022361095.1 Desulfobacterales bacterium
GCTTTTTGATCTGTGAGAGTGCTGACAGGTAAGGCTTAGAGAAAAAATTGGGGGTCAGCATTGTCTGGTATATAAAATGCTAAATAAATTTTAAATTTTGGTTTTCTTAACAGTGGTGTTTTTCATAAACTTCCTTGCACGGGTATGGAAAAAATAACAGAAAGGGGTAAGATGAAGCAGATACTGCTTGCCATTGACGGAAATGTTCCCTCCCGTCCGATTTTTAAATATGCTGCTGATCTATGCAGGCATATCAGTGCCCGGCTGTGTATTCTCCAGTTTATAAAAAATAGAAAGGGCAGGGGGCTTAATGCCGATTCTTTGGATATGATGGGCGGCACGGTCAGGAATATTGAAATAGAGGACCCTGGCCTGTCCCGCCAGGCAGACAATCGCCCGGCGGAAATCTCCGGACCATTAAAAAACATGCTTAAAAATCCGAATTGTCCGGTTCCTTATTCCGTTGCGTTAAGTGCCGGCAGTCCCGAGCATGTTCTGTCCGGTTACGTTGATTCCCACCATGATATTGTGCTTGCCGTGTTTGATCCCTCCACTGATCATGTGCCTGCCGTTGCCCGGATTAAGGCGCTTAAAGAGAGGCTGGGTGTCCCCCTGGTGGTTGTCGATCCCGCCGGTACCCGAAAAGCCCATTAAAGGGGCTTAATTCTCTCAATTTGTTACGCAAGTCTGTGTTGGAAAATTCTGCTGCGCGCGTTGCAGTTTGTTGCCAGCTCCAGCACCCGTTGGTGGTGTGTAAAAAGAAGTACTTGAATGTTTGTTGATAATTGGGCCAGCACTTCTAAACAGACCCGGGTTCGATCGTCGTCAAACCCGATCAGGATATCATCTACAACAAAGGGCATGGGTTCCTCTTTTTTAATATGCTGCTCAAGGGTGGCCAGCCGCAGGGCAAGGTAGAGTTGGTCCCGGGACCCGTCGCTCATGCCGGTGACGGCCACCTCATGATTGTCCGGCCGTACCCCTAGGAGCATTGGCTTTCCTGACGCGTCAAGTTCGTCTCTCAGGCCCCCATAAGAACCCAATGTAAGCCTGGAAAATAATTCACCTGCTCTGCCCAATACAGGCGCCTGGTTCTCTTTTCTGTACTTTTCGATCTGCTGCTCAAGGATGAGGGCGCCGATTTGGAAACGCAGGTAGTGTTCTGCATATCGGGCGATGCCGGCCAAGTGTTCTTCTGCTTGTGCCGACAGGTTGGCCGCCAAAGCACTTCCGTCTTTTTCGTCGATTTCGTTTTGGATGGTCCGGCGCTGATCGCGTAAATGGTCTCTGTGAAATTGCAGCTCTTTCAGTACAATGGAGATTTTTTCGCGCTCACCGTCCAGGGCGTCGATGTCACAATTTTTAAATTCTTCTTCCAGGCGTTCAATTCCCAGGCCGTCCCCATTGCGATTTAGCTCCTGTTCCAGGGCTTCAATGCTTTTCAGCAGCGTTCGTTTATGGTTGGATTTTTCACCGGCCTCGCAAAGCGCCTCAACGGTTTCAACTCCGGCCTGTTTTTTTAACTCAGTGAGTTTTTCCTGTGAATGGCGGATGGTCATATTGACCGCTTCGAGCTCCTGCATTTTTTCATCAAGTTGATCTTTAATTTTAATCAAACTTGCCCGGGCTTCACGGGCCGCATTCAGCTCCCGGTGTAAATACGCTGCAATGGTCACTGCATCCTGTTCGTTGGTTTTGAGCTTAATGCGCCCGGCAAATTCATGAATTTCGTTGTGAAAGTCTTGTTTCACCTTGTCCATACCGTAAATTCTTTTGCCCAGCGCTTGGGATTCATCAAATGTCCGGAAGAACAACACCAGGTTGTCAAATGTTTCTGTGGCGGCTTCCGGATGCATATCCGGGTTGAGACTTAAGCCGTCTATTGCTTTTCGCCACTCATCGGACCAGGCCGCCAGATCATTTTCCACCGTTTTGAGGTCATCCTGGGTTCGTTTTAAACGAATTTGAGATTCTTTCAGTGACAATTCTGTTTCCCGGCGCTTGTCACGTGCTTTTTGTTCTTGCTCAAGCCGCTGTTCACACAACGAGATCATGGCTTCAAGGTGTTTGTCTTTGGTGGTTTGCACCGGGTCAAATTGGGAGATCTGAGTTGAAATTAATTCCTTTAGTTGATCGTATGTGTCAGATAACTTATTTTTATTGGCAGAAACAGACGTGGCTGTTTGTATTTTTTCGATCACTCTTTCTGCGTTAACCAGCCACTGTTTCATCTCCCGGGGGGTGCCGGCAGTAATATGTAACGGCTTCCAAAGGTTCGTCCACCTGGTATTAAAATCGGTTTGATCCTTTTTTAATTTTTCACAGATCGTTGACAGGCCTTGGATTTGGGACGCCATCCCGGCAATTTTGGCCTCCAGTTCCGCCCGTTTTACAACCTGGTCCGCATCCAGCCTCAGACGGTCTGATAGATGATCTGCCTGCCGGATTTTGTTCTCATAAACCGTTGGTAATTCAGCCTCTTGTGAATATGCCAAAAGCGCGGCACTGATATCCGTTTGCCGGATGTATTTTTGTTTTATCAGTTCCCATCCAAGATCCCGGTCTTTACGGCATGCCTCCAGGTCGGCAATCCGGGGAATGTCTTCTTTCATCAGCAAGGCGCTTAACTCTTGTTCCGCCCGTCTTTTTTCATCTTCCAGTTCTTGTTGTTTACGACATGCGGTTTTGGATTGTTCAATGATTTCATCGTTTTCTTTTTCAAACCGGTCTAAAGTCTCAAAAACCGGCAAAGCCATAGAGAGTAATGCGTCTGGACTGCCCTGGTAGTTGCCTAATCTTGCCAACTCATTTTCCAAGGCCGTGTTTTCCCGGGCTGCCTGCAGGGTTATCTCCTCCAGACGTTGTTCTATATCACCTGCCTTGCGTGCCAGCGCAATTGACGCCTTTAACTGCGTTAAGTCAATTTCGCTTTGTGGTATATCTTCCAGTCTATGTTTCAATGATTGTTGTTCATACCGCAGATCGTTTAATGCGGCGTCTAATCCAGCCTGCTTTTGCTCCAGCAGACTATTTTTTTTGACCAATCCCAAAATCCACTTTTTATTGTTGAGAAGGGGCCTGAGTTGCTCTGCGTTATCCAACCCCATGTCAGGCCGGATACCCTTTAACCGGTTTTCGGCTTCATTGCGCAGCAATCGTCTTTTTCCATCCTGCCGGGGCCGGTCTTCAATTGTTTTTTCAACCGCTCCAAGATTTTTGTAGTGCAGTAGGATGGTCTTTTCATTTTTAAGCAGATCGTCCCGGACACGCAAAGACGCGGACTCTTTATTTAAGGCGTCGATTTTGGCTTCCAGGCGTTCTTTTAAGTTTAATGCATTTTGAAGCGTTTCTCCGGCCGTTTTATGCTGGTCTGTGAAATCTTGGGGCAGCAGCAACACAGGGCCTAATTCTTCAATCTTCGTCAGATCGTTTCGACGTTGGGCCAGGGCTCCTTTAACGCGGTTGATTCTTTCCAGGCGGTTTTTTTGTCTGTTTTGCGTATTAATCTCTTGTTCAACCCCGCTGATATCGGCGTCCATCTCTGATAACTGTTTTTGCAGCGCTTTCCAGTTTGAAACGGGCAGGGTGGCGTCGCGCATTTTTTTTTGGGTCTCTTTGTAATCTGAAACGGCCTTGTTTAGTAACGCCTTGGACCCCCTGGGTTTAAAGATCTCCAATGCACTGTTCTGCATCTCTTCCAGGATTTTTCTAAGATTTGCAGTCCCCATTGCAGCACTGAATAACGCCTGGCCAAGATCCCCGGACTGTTCCAACAGCTCCTGGCCACCGGCAATTAGCCGGCCATGGTCAATACCCCACAGTTTAGAAAACAGGGTTTCGTCAATGCCGTCGGGAAGAAACCGGGTGAGCCGGTTTTCATCTAACGGCACGTTGCTGCCGTACTCGAGCAGGGTATCTTTGTTTCCTTTTCTTCTGATGAATTCAAATTTCCGGCCGTTTGAAAGCTGTAATTCTCCGCCTATCCGCAGGGTTGGATTGGCATGAAGAAAGTTGTCTTTCGTCCGGGTTTGAATGCCGAACAGCCAGCCAGTAAGTGCCCTTAATGATGTGCTTTTCCCGGCTTCGTTATCGCCGTAAATAATATGTAATCCCTGGTCACCATCAGACAGATCCAGTGATTTTTCTGTGAAGTGGCCGAAAGCCATGAGGTCGAGGCGGTTAATTCTCATCGTTTCCCCCGGTTGAAAGCAGTCTTCCGATCAGCATTTTTTTGGCTTCCCCGGTTATTCGCTTAATGGTTTGCCCGTTGTTCAGATCTAAGATGGAATCGGGCTTAAACGTCTGAGGGGCTTTTTGCCGAAGTTCCGCCAGTTTGTCTGCCAAACCCTCTATCCGGTCAATATCATCCGGTATTGAGAGGATTGATTTGAGTAATTTTCCCATTGCATTGTCATGGGCCAGGGCCGACTCTAGATCATATTTCCCCCGGGTTTTGTTTTCAATGCGCTCAATCCAGAGTTGATCCCCTGCGGTTTCAGCGCCAAGGGCTTTAATCTGCTGCTCAAAATTTTCCGGAAACGCGGCAAGTTGATCAGACAGCTTTGTAGCACCGATCAGTTTCAATCTCATGGCAAGGGGCCTCTCCTCTGCCGATATTTGTTCTTGTTCAATGGTTTGCCTGATTATTTCCAGGATATCCCGGCGCTCTTCAATATCGGTGAGATCAATCCGGGTATGCACCCATCGCAGGACATCCAAGGGGATTTTTTCGATCTCCTTTACAGCCTCCTCCTCAACGGTGACAAGAATACAGCCTTTGGGGCCGGATTCTTTAATGTGACGGCCCTGTATGCATCCGGGAAATACAACAAAAGGGTCTCGGGAGACGATCTCCTGTTTGTGGATATGGCCCA
>JAKSBO010000677.1 GCA_022361095.1 Desulfobacterales bacterium
CGCCATGACCCCGGGAAATCCAAACAAAAAGGCCCCGGGAAAAAAGATGGCCAGCCCCCCCAGCGCCAACAGCAGTTTTTTATTTGTCACGCCGTTCATGGGGCCTGTTATATATCAATTTTAGGCAAAGGCAAGCAAAAGCCCTGAACAGTTAAAATTTAATCTTGGGCCAGCACAAAAGCAACAATCATCTCTGCCAGTTTTTCGCTGGTGCCGGGGGAAAAAATATCCCCGGCCAGGATATGCTGTGCCGGATCCGCAGAACCGGTAAAGGGGACAAGCTGCTTTCCGGGGCAGCCCAGCCGTTTAAAGGCCTGTTCCAGGGCCGGGGGATGTATGATCTGATCCCGGGGGGAATATATGACCAGACAGGGCGTACAAATCTTTGAGAGGTCCAGCCCCCCGGCAAGCTTTACCAGACCCATCATGGGCAAAAGCGCCGCCACAGGATACCGGGTAATCCAATAGTGTTCGTGGCCTTTATTTTCCGGGGTCACACGCCTCTCTTTGCCAATAACCATTTGCGCAATCCGCTCTCCCCAGGGCCAGGTCAGCATGGATGAAAAACTGTTTTTGGGCCTGAAATTCGGAGATAAAAAAATGCAGGCATAAAGGGCATCCATGCCGCCGGCGGTTGCGGCCCGATGGGCCAGCCAGGCAAGACTTGTTGCACCGGTGGAGCAGCCGATCATGATCACCTTTGAGCCCAGGCGCTGACCGATCTCATAGGCTTCGGCCACATCATTGAGCCAGTCCCTGACACCAGCATCGGCCATGGCCTGACCGGTCCGGCCATGGCCGGTAAGGCGTGTATAAAACAGATTCGCCCCCAGGGATTTGGCGACAATGTCGCTCAAAGGCGCGGTCTCTTTGCGTGTGGCTGAAAAGCCGTGGATATAGACCACGCTGAATTCAGTGGGTTCATTGGGCTTTCCTGCCCAGAGCACGGTTTTTTGGGTGCCGGGTATGATGTCGGAAAATGGTTGCTCCTGGAGGTTTAAATAGTCATCCAGGTCCGCAGGAAGGGTTACAGGAGATATGGTCTGTTCAATGCGGACCCGGGGGCCGGCTAAAAAAACAATTGCAGCAATAATTGCCAGAGTGGCCAACAGAATCATTTGCCATAGGTTCCTTTGAAGGGTTTTTAAAGGATGCTTATTCCCAATTCATATTGTGTCACATTCACTATACTAATGTCCAGCGCACAAATCCAACAAGGGGCTGATAACCTGGGCATCACAATTTCATAACGCGCCCATTGACGGCGGTCATTTAAAAATTATTCATTTTTCGCAAAGTTTCGCAAGTTTTTCGCAAAGTTTTTTAATTCGCCCCCAAGTACAGGCAGAGAAAAAACGTTTACAATGCCCTCTTACAATGCCCTTGTCAAGTCCGGATCTTTCCGGTTGACAACCATCCAAACAAAACGTATGCATATTTAAATAGTTGAGGATGGTTTTTCGGGTTCAGGGAGGAGAAAACAGGGCAGACGTATGTTTGACAGCCGCTGAAATCAAATCAATTGAGTACGGGAGAGAGGGAAAAAAGAATGTTGAAAAAATGTTTATTGATCGTATTAATTTTAGGGACGGCCGTGCCCGCATTTGGCGGCGGTATTGACAACAAACAGAATTATTCTTCTGCATATGCCGGCTCGCTCAGCCGTAATGCCGCAACAGACGGAGCAGATGCAGCAGCATACAATCCGGCCGGTCTGACCCTGCTCAAAAACGGGACCTATTTGGAACTTGATCTTTTACCCTTTACCTTCGACTATGACCATGAGTACAACGGGGAAACTAAAACCGCCAACCCCAACCTGGTCGCCCCCATGGCCTTCGGGGTCCACAAACGGGATGATTGGGCGCTCTGGGGCGCTTTTACCATTAACGGCGGGGGCGGTGAAACCGAATACAAAAACGGTAATATTATTACCCAAACCATTGAAAACCAACTGGCCGCAGGAGCGTTTGCACCTGTTCTTCCTGCGGGGGGCACCCTTTCCCAGCCCTATGCCTATGCTAAAAGCTATGATTACACATTCACTGCAGGCGTTTCCTACGCGCTTCATCCCATGGTTTCGGTTGCCGCCGGGGTCAGGTACGTATTCACTGATAAAGAAGTGGATCTCCACGGCACTTACAATGGTGTTTATATCATAGGCAAATACGAGCAGGAAGCCGACGGTTTCGGCGGGGTGCTCAGTATCAACATCAACCCGTCAGATACGCTCAACATCGGTATCCGGTATGAATCAGAAGTGAACCTGGACTGGGAAACCGACACAGGTGGATCAAACGCCCTGGGCATTGCCCTTCTCAGGAACTACGGCAGGGAGGACGGCAAAAGCTATGCCAGAGATCTTCCGGCCTTACTGGCCCTGGGCGTTGAATGGAAGATCCTTCCCAAACTCACCCTGAAACCCTCATTTACTTATTTCTTTGAAGAGGATGCGGACTGGGATACCCAGAATGACGCAGTGGACGGCAACTCCTATGAAATTGCCTTTGCAGTTCAATACGATGTTAATGAGCAGTGGTCCCTGACAGCGGGTTATCTATATATCGACGTAGACATGAAGCCTGAAAATTTCGGCATTATTGAACAAATGAGTCCGCCCCTGGACTGCCATGCATTTGCCGTGGGCGCAAAATACGGAATAACGGAAAAACTCACCCTGACCCTGGGCCTTACCGGATATTTTTATGAGGATGATACGGCACCAGCAAACCTTGCCAAAGGCCGCCCCGAAGTGACCTACGACAAGGTCTTGTACCAGGGAGGTATCGGTATCCAGTATCGCTTCTAACCGGCCAAAATTCCATTCAAGACGATTTTTTCACAGCCGTGCCCGCCTGAAAATTCAGGATTTTCAGACGGGCACGATTCTTGTGGCACAACAATAACTTCACTTTTAAATTTCATTTGGCATTGTCCCGGCCTGCCCATCGTGTATCCCCACAAACGGAACACACCAAAAAGGCTTAAAAACAATGGTAGATGCCGAGCGGCCGGCTACAGCAATAATTTTGCCGGGTTCAGGCCGCCATTGAAAAAACTGCCACATGGGATCGACCCGGCCGGTATCACTGAAAGTGATTTGAATTTCAGCTTGATCCGCATTAAAGGAAAAGCTGTTTAAAGGTATGGATAACCCCTTGCCCACCGCTTTAATGTAAGCCTCTTTCAGGGTCCAGATATCGAAAAACAGGGCTCTGTTTTCAGGCGCTGGCGCCTTTGATACAAGTTCTGCCTCAGCAGCAGAAAAAAATCGATTGGCAATGGAAAGATCCGTGTCCCGTCCCGCATCTTCCACATCCACCCCCACGGCATCATCCCGGCACAGGGCGCAGACTGTTGCGCCGTGGCTGTGGGACAGATTGAAATGAATATCCGGCATCTGCGCAAGAAAGGGTTTGCCGTATTCATTCACCGAAAAGCGAAGGGACTTGGGATCCTGCCGGGTCGCCCCGGCAATCAAATACCGCACCAGGGTTCTGGAAACCAGGCTTAGGTGCCGGTCCGATTGTTTCATGTACCGGTCGGCCTTTTGGATTTCAGAAGGGCAAAGACATTGCCTGTATTGTTTTAAAAGACCGGGATCCGATATCTGGTCTGCCCGGGTGTAGAATACATGGATTTGGCCGGAATCCGGAAGGGACGGATTTATCATATGTGCGCCTGCAGTTCTTTCTTAATTATCATCAGATTTAAAAAAGAGTACCATACCATAAAAAAAAGCCTTTTAAAGCGATAAATCCATAGACCCGGGACGGCTGGCGTTGCGTTTCCAGATACGGTAATTTTGCCGGCACCAGGCCAATTTCCTGAAATCAAACTTGAAAAGCGATGTTAAGCAAGCTACTCTCTTATAATTTAAGTTGTTTTTTTGCCTGCTTTAAAAA
>JAKSBO010001125.1 GCA_022361095.1 Desulfobacterales bacterium
GCCGCCTCTAATAATTGCCTTTTGGCTATGATTTCTTTGTTGCAATAAAATTTTAATTATTAGAGGCTCCCTTTATGCAACTTTGAGGTTTATGCTGATACGAGTTGCAACGTGACTTCTGCAGCAACGGTTTTATTCAATGTTATTGTTGCGGTAACCTCCCTGAAATCTTCAAAGGCGAAGCTGTTCCGGGTTCGGGTGATAAGGGTTGCCCCCACAGGAAGGGTCTCCATATGGAAAACAGCGGATTTAACACCGGCAATCCACCCCATGTTGCCGTCTTGTTTTCCCCGGGTCTTCAACCGGTTGATACTGTTGTTGATCCCGGCAGTCTGGGCCGCCAGTTCCACCATGACAATGGGGTTTGCAGATCCCTCCCGGACAAGGGGCCAGTGATCCCCCACCACGGCACTTGACACGCTTATTGACTCATTGGCCTCGAGAATCCGTTCAACAAGCAGCATCCGGTTCCTGTGGGGGAGAAGGTCTTTGATGGGAAAATCCTTGGGGTTCATCCTGGGTCCTGTATATTGGTTTACTGCCCGACCGAAAACCGTAAATTTTGCTGATTACGGGTTGGTCTAAAATTTTAATCCTCGAAATACGCCTTGTATTCAACAAAATTTCCAGGTTCTCGTTCAGACATCGGTTATCTGCATTTAATCCGGTTTTATTTTCCTGGAAAAGGACAAAACTATACCGGCTTTTCGGGCCGGTGTAAAGTTGATAAAAAATGGCACAGATCCATAACCAATGCGCCTCTTTTTGTTTCTGTCTGGTGTGCTTTTATGAAAAGATTTTTTGGTCCTGCGAACTGGGCGTGGAATGCTGCAAAAGCTCTCCCGGGGTCACCCCGAACATGCTTTTAAAGGCTTTGGAAAAATAACTGAGGTTGGCGTAACCGACACTTAATGCAGCTTCCGTCACATTGATTTTGCCGCTTTGAAGCAGCAGCATGGCAGTTTTCAGGCGGTGGTTGCGCAGGTATTCAAAGGGGGATACACCATAAACCCGGCGAAAACACCGGTGTAATTTGGCGCGGCTCAATCCGACGGAACTGGCCAGTTCCGTTGTATCCGGTGGATTATCCAGGTTGTTCACAAGCACTTCGGCAGCATGGATGATTCGGTCATAATCAGACTGCTTTAATTGGGTTCCCGGACAAATAAAGGAAGGGTGTAGCTGTGCCAATTTGTGGGAAATCAATTCCATAGCTTTGCTTTCAAGAAAGATATGCCTGGCCTTACCATAGTAGGGGCAATGGAGAATTTGATACAGGATCGCACGCATCAGGGCGGTGGTGGAATGAACCACACGGTTGAACCGCTTTTTTTCAAAGCTTTTAATTACCGGGGAGAAATCGTCTTCATCTCCTTGGATAAAAGATGATAACATCTCACCTTCAAGTATGAGGTATATTCTGAGCAAATGATCGGCCGGTAAATGTTCTGTAAGCTCTATGTCCTGGGGGAACGTAAAAAAACCGCTTTGCCCGGCCCGGACGTTTAACCGCGCCTTTGAAGGCCTAAGAGAGAGACCAAATTCTCCTGTCAGGCAAAATCCCAGGCCCAGCATAGATTTTGCAACCTTGCTTTGGGTCTGCATTGGCTGGTGTAATGCCGTGTCCATGACAATCAGCGTCAGCCCGGAGTTGAAAACGTTAATGTCCCATCCACCCCGGCCGGGTAACGAGGGTAATTCTACCTTGAATCTGTTAGGCTCTTTGGTCGGTTGGGGCGCTCCCGGCTTGATTATTTTCATCTGTTTATTGATAGTAAGATGTTGTAAGAATTGAAACTTTTTTATGTCCACAGAACACTTAGTAAATTCTCTTTGCATCTGTCAATCGTTTTATCGTGATCGAAAAAGATTGGCTCATGCAATAATCAGGAAAGGGATTTGTTTTTTAAGGCCAAAGAGGCCTTTTTCGACAAATTGGATCACACAGCCAACATCTGCCTCTTCACCATTTTGGCAAACACCCCGTTTTGCTGCTTCAGCGCATCGGGTTTGCCGCTTTCGATTACCTTGCCGTTTTCCAGGACAACGATTTTATCGGCATTGGCTACGGTGCGCATGCGGTGGGCGATGATCAGGACTGTTTTATTTTTAATAAGTTCTGAAATACCCGCCTGAATTTTGGTTTCATTTTCCACATCAAGGGACGCGGTGGCTTCATCCAGCAACACGATGGGCGCATCCTTGAGCAGGGCCCGGGCAATGGAAATCCGCTGCCTTTCGCCACCTGACAGGGTCTGGCCGTTTTCTCCGATTACCGTTTGATACCTGTTGGGCATTTTGCCCACGAACTCATCACATTGTGCAAGTTTAGCCACATGCATGACTTCGTCATCGGTGGCATTGCGCCTGCCGATGCGGATATTGTCCATGATGGTCGTATTAAACAGCACCACATCCTGAAAGACCACGGAGTAATTTTCCAGCAGTGTTTCGGGTTCTATGTCATTTATATTCTGGGTACCCAATAATATTTTGCCTGAATCGACATTCCAAAAACGTGCGGCCAGCTTTGCCGATGTGCTTTTTCCTCCCCCCGAAGGCCCCACAAGTGCGGTGATTTCGCCTTGTCTGGCTTTAAATGAAACATTATTCATGACCTGCTTACCATCTTCGTAACTAAAATTCACCTGATCGAAAACAATATCGAAATGTTCGGGTTTAAATTCTGTTTTACCCGATTGGATGGGCAGTGCGCCCAATTCGTTCATGCGGTTAATGCGGATATCCAAATAGAACAGGGCTGCCAGGTTATTGAACACTTCATTGACGGGGTCGTAAATGCGTGATGCAACGATCAGGAACATAAAATAGGTAAACAGGTCAACGTTACCGGCTGATAGTGAACGGGCTCCGACGATGATAACGCTTGCCAGTCCCAGTTTTAACACCCCCTGGGCACTGTTGACCATGACGCCGGCCATTAATTCTTCACGGATCAGGCTTTTTTCATAATTGTCCAGTTTTTGGTCTAATTGATTAAGGTATTCCTTTTCATGGTTATAGGCTTTTATTTCCTGGATCGTTTCCAGCCCCTCCTGGATGTATTCGCTGACCTTGCGTCTTTTATCGTAAATCCGTTTATGGCCTTTTCGCTGGGCGGTTTTTGATAAGAGGATCACCACCCCGGCGACCGGCACCACCCAAAACAACGCCAGGGACAATTGCCAATTGAAAAAAAACAGACCAACGGCAATCAAAAGCATACTGATGATGGAGGCAAACAACTGGGGAACGGCATGGGAAAAGGTATGTTCCAGATCCGTGTTATCGGACATAATGGTTGCGGTAAGATCGGCAAGGTCTTTTTCGCCAAAAAAAGCCAGCGGCAACTTGCGCAGCTTCTCGGCAAGCTGGATACGGCGGTTGGCACTCTCTTCGTATATGGTCGTATAGGTGCTTCGGTACTGGAGCCGGGCAATGATCCAGGTTACCGACATAAAGAATAGGCCCAGTATAATATAATATCCCATACCTGCCCCGGCGGTTTTCGATGGATCAATCCATTGACGCAGGTACTCATCAAGAAAGAGGAAAACAAATACGGCCGGCAGCATGAGCGTGATGTTGAGCAGGGCCGTAAAAAACGTTCCCTTAAGAAATGCTTTTGCCCCTTCGGGTGACAGGGCAAACCGTTTTTGTAATATATCAAGCATATTGTTCGTCCTTTCTGATGGTCCACTGAATTGATTTCTGATATTCATCCCACATACCGGCGTATACCCCCTGCCGCCTGATTAATTCATGGTGATTCCCCTGTTCTGCAATTTTTCCTTTGTCAATGACCAGAATAGAATCCACATCCACAACACTGGTCAGCCGGTGTGCAATGGTCAGAACGGTTTTGCCTTTGGTGAGTTTCCCCAATGCCTTTTGTATTAAGTGTTCATTTTCAGGATCACTGAAGGCCGTTGCTTCATCCAGGACCACAATGGGGGCGTCCTTTAAAATGGCTCTTGCCAATGCGATGCGTTGTTGTTCCCCGCCGGACAGATAGGTGCCTTGGGTGCCGATTTGGGTGTTTAATCCGTTGGGCAGTTTGTCGATGATCTCCCGGCATTGTGCCAGATCAACTGCCTGTTCAATTTCCCGGTCCGCGGCATGGGGATTTCCATAGCGGATATTTTCCAATAAGGAGGTTTTAAACAGCCGGGTGTTTTGAAAAACAAAAGAGACGTGCGCCATCAGCTCTTTGGGGGCAATCTCCTTGACGTCTCTCCCCCCGATGGTCACCTCTCCTGTATCGGCATCCCAAAATCGGGGGACAAGGCGTGCAATGGTTGTTTTACCACTTCCAGAGGCACCCACCAGCGCATAGGTTTTGCCTGGGGGAATGGTGAAACTGATGTCATCGATTGCCTTTTGCACGCTGCCCGGGTAGGTGAAAGAGGCCCCAAAAAAGGATATCTCATGGCCTCTGACGGATATGGGGTCGGCAGCCACAGGCAAAGGGTCAACATTGGTTAATGTCTCTATGCGGTTCACAGCTTCGGTGGCCTGGCCCAAAGCTTGGTTCATATACATATTTTTCATGACACTTTGGGCAAATACCGGCGTAATCAAAATGAAAAAAATCAGGTCCAGCAGAACACCGGCCAGGTTACCCGAGTTTCCTATTAATAAAACAGCCACAGGGACAAGCACATATACGAATCCGTGAATAATGACGGTATACGCCGACATGGGTTTTTCCCACATCATGGTA
>JAKSBO010000557.1 GCA_022361095.1 Desulfobacterales bacterium
AATTAAATTAAGTTAAGTTGTTAAAAAACATGGCATGGTTGGATGAAAAAAAGGCCGGGTTTTTCCTGAACCTGGACCCCACCCCCAGTTGTTTTTTAAACTCTTTATCAATAAACGATTTCACTTTGCGGCGGGTCCAGTCCCAGGGGTGTTCAAAATTAAGATACAAGGAGAGGTCTCCATGATAAAATTCATGGGTCACAAGACCTTGGGCATCTTCACTGAACTTGGGCAAATTAAACACGGACAGATTCAGGTAGTCAATATCCGATTTATGGGCCTTGATATAATCCAGGGTGCGGTGGGCAGCCGCCTCATCTTCATAATGGGTGCCGAAAAGCAAATAGACAAAGGTCAAAATGCCTGCGGCCTTCAGGTTGGCAAGGGTGGCTGTCACAAGTTCAAGATCCGTACCCTTGCCCATATCCTCCAAAACCCTCTGGTCGCCCGATTCAAGGCCAAGTTTCAGCATCTCACATCCGCTTTGTTTAAGCGCTTTGCAAAATTGCGGATCTGCAAAATCCTTTTCAAACCGGACAAATCCGTACCATTTAAACGCGCACTGCTGCCGGGAAAGGGCGCGTAAAAATGCGGGCGTCACCGAATTGTCAATAAAATGCACAACCTCAGGGGTGTGATTTTCGGCCATTGCGTCAAGATCGCCAAGCACCCGGTCGGCCCGCTGGGTTGAATAAGGCCGGGTTTCAGCTTTTTCAGGACAAAAGTTGCATTTACTCCAGTAACAGCCGATGGATCCCCGGAAAGGCAGAATTTTTGCCGGCGCAATATACGCATGGTTCTCGGCAAACCCGTAGTCCGGCACATAATGTTTTTTTTCAATGCCGGGTTTTCCAAGCAGTGAAAGCAAAGGAGATTCGCCCTCCCCTTTGACCAGATGATCAATCAGACTTGAAAAGGGGTTATTAAAATCCGGACGGCTCATCCAGGAGGATATCAATCCCCCGCCCATGACCAATTTTTTATCCGGAAAATTATCCCTGATCCATCCGGCCAGGGCAAAACTGACCAGGGCCTGGTTGAGATAACACAAAGAGATGCCGATCCAGGGATGATCCCAGGACTCTATCACACTGCGAAGTTTCTCTTCAAAATAAGGGAAAAAAGGATTTTCCTGATATAGTGCGGCACTGTCAAGCAACGCCTTGGAGTCCACTGACGAGAGCTGATTATCCGAATAGTCACTTAAACTGATTCTGAATCTTGACCGGTCCACGGAGACAGCCACTAGGTGGTTCAGGTCATATACCCGCTGGTGGTAGCGGTCAAAATTGGTGTACAGATCCGGGTTACTAAGATCCTTTAAAATCGCATCCCTGTTTTTCAGGGCCCGCCGGGTCCAGGAATCGGTTGCCTTGTCTTTGCCCACGGAATTGATCAGCCATAAAAGGCCGTCCACATTGGCGTCAACACATTTACAGTCAATACCGTTTTCTTTTAATGCCGATGACAACAGTGCAATGCCGGCCGGGGGTTCGCAGGGTTTTGCCACGGGGGGGAACAGCAAAAGCATTTAAATCAGTTCCACGTCACTTTTATAACCACGGAAGACACGGAAAGCACGGAGAATTAACGCGCAAAGCGCTCAATCCATTTTTTGGGGTGACTGCCAGATTTAATCAAGTTCATTTCCGTGTCCTTCGGTGTTTTCCGTGGTTCATGTACTTCATGGTAAAAAACGAATTGCCATTTATACCTCACATGCTCAGTGGACACAATGTCAAACTTTGTTTCTACAAATAGAAACATTTTTATTGACACCATGATTAAAACCATTTAATTTGGCCGTAAAAACAATACTGATAAAGGGCACGTAATGAAAACTTTTGCAACCAACCAGAAACACACCTTATGGAATTGGCGTTCCTGGCCAATATGGCAATGGCTGTTGCACCGGTTATCTAAGATGCTATAAATTCTTGTGACATATCGCTGCAACAGCTTTTACTTAAACCCATGGCTGTTGCGGAACCCAAGGCTGACAACACCCATGTCAGCCTTTTTTTATTTTAAACTGCCTTGGCAAGAAGCGAATTCAAAAACTTATTGAGACCTTCATATTAAAGGATTTTTTTAATGATATTAGACAGACTGCCGGATAAAGACCAATTTATCAAACTTGCCCAATCCGCCAATGTCATACCTGTGGCCACAAGGGTGCTTGCGGACAGTGATACGCCCGTATCCATTCTGCAGAAATGCTATGAGAAGGATAAGGCGTGTTTCCTTCTAGAGAGTGTTGAAGGCGGGGAGCGCTGGGGCCGCTACAGCTTTCTTGGGGTGTCCGCCTTTGGGCACATCAAAATTTTTAAAACCCATGTTCTTGTGGAGACGAGACACGACACCAAAAAAATTGACCACAACAATGATCCCTTAAGCGTCATGCGGGATGTGATCAAAAAATTTACCCCAGCCGATATCCCGGATCTGCCAAGATTCTGGAGTGGGATCACCGGTTACTTTGCCTATGAGATCGTCTCTTTTTTCGAAAATATTGACGTGTCCCTGCCCGAGGGCTCCCCGTACGGCCATTTTATTATTCCCGAGCAGATGATCATCTTTGACAATATCAAACAGACACTGACCTGCCTGAACATCTGTTACCTGTCCGGGAGCGATGATCCGGCCGTGGTCTATGATGATGCCAGAAACAAAATTGACACACTTGTCAAAGATTTGGGAAAACCCCTTGTTCCCAAGCCCGCTGCTTATGTTGCCGACACCCGGCTTGTACCGGAAACGCCGGCCGAAGAGTACATGGCAGGGGTGAACACCATCAAAGACCACATTGTGGAGGGTGATATTTTCCAGGCGGTATACTCCCAGCCCTTTTCGTGCAAAACAGATGTTGACCCCGTAATGATCTACCGGGCCCAGCGCTACATAAACCCCTCTCCTTACATGTTTTTCATGAATTTCACGGACCGGGTCATTGCCGGCTCTTCGCCTGAAACCATGGTGCGCCTGGAAAACCGGGTGGCGACCTTGCGGCCCATTGCCGGAACAAGGCCCCGGGGCAAAAGCGAACAAAAGGACCGGGCCCTGGCCGATGACCTGCTCAATGATGAAAAGGAAAAGGCGGAACATGTCATGCTCATTGACCTCGGCCGGAACGACCTTGGCCGTGTGGCCCGGGCCGGTACGGTCCAGGTCACCGACACCATGGTCATTGAACGTTATTCCCATGTCATGCACCTGGTCTCCAATATCACCTGTGATTTAAAAGAGGCGTGCGACGCCTTTGATCTGTTCAAGGCCACCTTTCCGGCAGGCACCTTGTCCGGGGCCCCAAAAATCCGGGCCATGGAGATCATCGGCATGCTTGAGAATCGACAGCGGGGGGTCTACGGCGGGGCTGCAGGATACATCTCCTTTACCGGGAACATGGACTTTGCCATCACCATCCGCACGGCCGTCATGGAAAACGACACGTTGACCGTCCAGGCAGGAGCCGGTATTGTCTATGATTCAGATCCCGAGACCGAGTTAAACGAATGCATCAACAAGGCGAAAAGTGTTGAGATGGCATTAAAACTTGCGCTGTCACAAAGCACAAAAGGAGAGTAAGATATGAAAACAGCAATAATAGACAACTACGACTCCTTTACCTTTAACCTGGTGCATTATGTGCTGCATACAGGGGCCCGGGCAGAGGTGTTTCGAAACGATAAGATCAGCGTGGCCGAACTTGAAGACTTAGGATTTGATGCAATCATCCTCTCTCCGGGGCCGGGCAGGCCCGAGGATGCAGGCATCTGCCTTGAACTGGTACAAAAGCTGTCCGGGAAGGTGCCTATTCTGGGGGTATGTTTAGGGCATCAGACCATTGCCCAGAGTTTTGGCGGTACCATTATCCATGCCAAGTCAATTATGCACGGCAAAACATCCATGGTGGAGGCAGACGGCAAACACATTTTTTCAGGCATCAACAAGCCCTTTAACGTGATGCGTTACCACTCCCTGGCGGTTCAGGAATCGGACCTGCCCGACTGCCTGGAAGTGACGGCCAGAACCCTGGACGGGGAAATCATGGGAATAAGGCACAAAGAACACCCCACCCAGGGGGTTCAGTTCCAT
>JAKSBO010000866.1 GCA_022361095.1 Desulfobacterales bacterium
AACGGGTTTTCAGCACCACAAGGTGACGAATCTTTTGATGAAGAATCCAGCCGGGTGTATGAGTTGGGAACGAAATCCACCTTTATTGACAACCGCCTGATGGTAAATCTGGCTTTTTTCTACATCAAGATTCAGAATGAACAGCTTAATTTGTTCAATGCCAAAAGCATGCAGCCCTATATCGCCAACGCTGGCAGTTCTCACCGGAAAGGGCTGGAGGTCGAGACAAAATACATCGTGCTTCCCGGTCTTGAGCTCAGCGGGACCTTTTCTTATGTAGATGCGCGTTTTGACAACTATAAGGACCCTGTGACTGATATGGATTATGCCGGTAATCGGGTGTTCTCCGTTCCCAAATACACTTACAGTTTGTCTGCGCAGTACAGATATCCCATGGGGAAACGTCTGACGTTGTTCAGCAGGGCTGATCTTTCAGGCGCCGGGGATCGCTACTTTGACGACGCAAATACCGTACGCAGTCCGTCCTACGAGGTGGTCAATCTCAAGGTTGGCCTAGAATCAAATAAACTGGACTGCTACATATGGGCACAAAATGTGTTCGACGAAGAGTACCGCACCTATGAGAACACCAGTATTGGGATCACCGAATATGGTATGCCCCGCACAATAGGGGTTACCGCAAGCTATCGGTTTTAATGTACGGTCAAACATGTTTTGCCGGTTCCGTTGTATATCTATGGAGAATTTATGTCCGGTCCCTCCCCTGTCGCGGCCCGTTCCGCGAAAAAAGATCGAAGAATCACCGCAAATGAAGCTTCGCCGCTGTTCAAAGCCGGTTTGCTGATTTCCATGTATCTATGCCAATGCCTCCCCATGGGATTTGTTTTCGGGGGGCTGCCCGTGATCATGCGGCAGTCCAATGTGTCCCTCAAACTTATTGGTACACTTTTCCTTCTGCAATTCCCTTGGGCATTGAAATTTTGTATTGCACCATGGGTGGATCAATTTTCTTTGCCCGGCGTGGGCAGGCGTAAAACCTGGATACTGCCTTCCCAGTGGATTGCTGCATTTTTGCTGTATTTTCTGGCCCAAACGCCGCCTGCCGCCGAGTTCGGGAATACATTTGCGTTAGTTCTGGCGGTGAATATCATTCTGGCGGTCAATGATGTTGCCGTTGATGGATATGCCACGGATATTTTGCTGCCGAATGAACGGATCCTGGGCAACACGTTGCAGGCGGGGGCACGTTTTGCAGGTATTCTCCTGGGCAGCGGACTTTTATTGTTTCTATACGCCTCTTTAGGTTGGGAGAACGTTTGCCGGATTTTGGGCGCAGCACTCATTGTATTGAGTTTACCTACGCTTTTTCATTTTGAAATTTCACCAATGTCAACCGAACGGAGAGCCAATTTACCTGATGAAAAAAACGGTCTTCTTTCATTTGTGCGGCGCAAAGATGTTCGACGCCTGATTCCCATACTTATTTCGGCTACGGCATTCGCTTTTGTCTGCGTAAAAATGCGAATGCCTTTTTTAGTGGACATGGGGTGGTCACCTGCCCAGATCGGTGTCTTGCAAATGCGTTACGCTGCATTCCTAGGGCTTTTAGGGACGTTAGGCAGTGGGTGGCTACTCAACCGGATTGGGTCTAAAAGATTCATACGCCTGTTTAGTCTGGTCGTTGTGCTCATGGCAGCTTATACCGCTTTTTTAAGTCAGAAGGCAGAGGTCTCACCGTGGCTGGCAGGGTTGCTTCTGTCGCTGGACAATCTTATTGTCGGCGGCATAAATGTCTGGGGGTTTACCCAGATCATGCATGTCAGTGCCGGCAGACACGCCGGCACCGGGTTTGCCGTCCTCAGCAGTCTGGTTCTGTTTGTTCCCATGGCAACTTCGCCGGTTTTTGGCGCATTGGGCGACATGTACGGATTTTTTATACTGTATGGCGTGCTGTCGGTTCTGGCTTTATTAGGATATACCGTGATCGAATTTTTTCCGCGTCCTTGAAAACTGAATTCTAACCCAAGGAACGCTTGATCATTGCCGCCAATGTCATTGAACCCGGGCAGGTCACCGGACTGGTAAAACACAACGCCTGCCTTGCCGGCAACCCATCGGCATCTGACCGGGAACGAAAAAGGGCTTTAAAGGGGCCTATGGAAAGTTTCGGCGGTCAGCACAGCTCCTTGACCCGGGTCACCCCGGTTCATTCAATTTTATTTCCTGGGGGAATACCGGCAGGTACCGGTAGGCAACCGAGATCAGGATGATGCCGTAAGCCACGGGGAGTAACGTCGTGGCCACTTCCTGCCAGCTTGGTATGTACAGCGCCCAGGTGTCAAAACTCATCACCGGGACGGCCATTGTCTGGAGCACCATGACCCAGCGGTTCAGGCAGATGCCGATGACGCCCAGAATGAGGGCGGAGAGGCGCGCTGCCGGATTTTCACGTGTGGGCCTGTATACCAGAAGAAGCCCCGGGATAATGCCACAGAAGACGATTTCAGCAATTAAGATCCAATAGCCGTAAAAACTGTTGTTTGTATAAAAACGGCTGAACTCAAATCCGAGTCCGGGGGCGGTTACCACTGCCCAGTAGACGGTGTCAATGATCTTGGCAACCATATAACAGACAATCATCCAGCCCGAAATTTTTGCCAGCAGGTGAACTGTCTGGTCGCTTACCAGTTTTTTACGGGTAATGGTTTCGGTGATATGTGTGAGCAGCAATGTAAAGCACGGTCCGAAGGCCGCAGCCGACCAGGTGTATAAAAAAAATGTCCAGGGCCAGATCAGCAGGCCTTCCCGCAGGGCAAACGGGCGGCCGAACATAACACCGGAAACCCCGCCAAGGGACCCCTGGTGAAAAAATGAGAGAAATGCACCGGTTGCGGCAAAAAGAGGCATGACAACGTGCATGTTGCCGCTTAGGTGACGAAAAAAAGAAATTTTGGCAGCTTGCCTGTTTTCCAGAATATTGGGAATGAATTCAATGGTCAGCACCATAAAATAGGCTGTCAGGCAAAAGGCCACTTCCGTGAGCATGGAGTGGATGTTGGCATGCCAGTAAATGAACCAGAAACGCAATGGCTGCCCCACGTCAATGGCAAGGATCACCAGGGCGGAACTATAACAGACAAACCCGATGATCACGGCAAAATTAATAATATTTTTAAGTTCTTTAACGTTAAAAATATACTTGAGCAGTCCTGTGAAAAACGCGCCTCCGCCAACTGCGATGACTGCCAGGTCTGCCCAGATCCAGAGGGCGAATCCATAGTAATCGTTCATATTGGTTTGATTCAACCCCTTCCAGTAAATCAGCACCCAGGCATAAAGTCCCCAAACAAGAACCGCCCCCACAGCAGCTAATCCGAGATAAAATTTCCCCATGGCGCAGCGTTTTGTTCCTTTGGGCAAGAGTCCGGAATCCATGTCTTAATCTCCTTGACGACCATTTCAAAAATAACGGCCATGGGCCGACCTGGTCTATCAGCACCCAGGCTCGTCCACAACAAAACATGAAAGTAACTTACAAACGTATTGGTACTTTCATATAAAATAATTAAGTTGTCAGGGTCTATAGCACATGGAACTAAAGATTAACTAAATTCAGCTTTTTTTCCGGATAAGCGTTTCATACAGTGCCGTGACATTGGGGCTGACCGGGCAATCCATATCCTGTGCGGCGCTCCGGTAAGTTTTATAGACCTGTTTTACCTGGGCAAAATTGCCTTGATCTGAATGGAACGCCATTATTTTTTTTGCTGCGGTGTCATTAAAAGAATCAATGCTGAATATTTTCCCGTTGCAGTGATGGGCATTTTCCATGTCGCCTTGCTTTTCGTAAATGTCAGCCATCTCTTTGAGCATTATCAGAAAATCCGAATTAAATTTATCTCTTATGGGGTTGGACCACGCCTCATATTGATCTTCTTCCAGAAATGATCCCACATAAAGGGACAGGGCCAAACGGTAGGATTCAAGCGCTTTTTTCGGGTTGTCCCTGTCGGCCCTTGCCAGGATGAGCGCATTTGAAAATTGTTCTGAATCAATTCGGAGGATGTTGTCATGGTTCAGCCTGTAAGTGTCTTTTTTACGTTCAATATATGTGGAGGCTTTTTTGGGGGGAATCCCGGGTTCCAGGGTTTTGCGAAGGGCGCTCATGGCCATGTGAAACCGGCCGGCTGTTTTTTTGGGGTCGGCCTCGGGCCACAGCATCTCAATCAATACGTCCCGGGGAATAAAACCCTTGGTCCTGTTGGCGGCAAGATACTTGAAAATCATGAGCGCCTTTGAGCTGTTCCATCTGGCCGGCGGGATCTCCTTGTCATTGATCTTCAGCTTGAACCGGCCAAACAATCTGATCTTCAAGGCCGGACGTTTTTGGGTCATATCTGTTTTAATAATGGATCCCAGGTGGGCAGCCGCTTTTTTGTTCAGTCTTATCCGTTTTGAATAACCGGACTGCAAAAGAGAGTTGATCCACTGGGATTCTTTTTCAACAAACCGGCGGTAGCCTCTTTTTTCAGATAAAGCCAAACCTTGTGACAGGAACCTGTATGCCTTTTGCAGCATACCCAATTTAAAACAGGCTTTTGACGCCATCAGGCGGTTGCTGAACAGATAGAAATCCACGCCTTTAAATTTTTCTTTTGCACGTTCAAGCCAATCCAGGGCGTTTGGGTAATTTCCCTCAAGGATATACAACCGGGCAAGACTGTTTTCCAGGAGGCCTTCAGTGGACACCAGTCCGTAACCCTTGATGGTGTCCATGGCTTTTTCCAGCCTCTGCCGGGCTGCCTGCATATCCCCTTGGGCCAAATCTATTTTATGCCGCAGATCCCAGGCGTGGGCAAGGCCCCAGCGATTGCCCATGTCCTCGAATATCTCGACACTGTTTTGGATCATTTCAAGGGCCTGGTCCGTTCTTTCAAGGGCAAGAGCGTTGTTGGCCCACATGAAATAGATCCACCCCCGGGTGCTGTCAAACAAAGAGGTTTGATCACACATCGCAATGGCCTTTTTCGCATATTCAATCCCTTTTTCATATTCTCCCCGCATAAAACAATGGGCGCTGAACTGGTAATTCAGCAGGGGCAAAAACGGATCAGCACCGATATCGAGAACCTTTTTCAGTAATTTTTGGCTAAGTTGATAGGCCTGGTTAAATCTGCCTTTAATAAATAATGTGTATGTATAGGTAATATTGACGGATATTTCAGCTATCTTAAATTCAACACCGGAAAGCCCCCGGGAAATTTTCCGTCCGGTTTTATGGTAGTGCTCCGCGGTTTCAAATTCGCATAAAACCGAGGAGAGCAGTATCAGGTAGGTCAGTGCGGTAATGTGGTTAAAGGAACTTTCCCGGATTTCTCCAACCACCTGTTCCATGAGCAGCTTGGCTTCCTTAATATACCCGGTGGAATAGTATTGGGTGCCCAGCTCCAGCAGGCATTTGGTCATCCTCTCCCCGGATTTTTGTTTTTTAAACAGCAGGTGAGCCCGGGTAAGGTTCTCCATGGCCTGTTGGGGCTTCCCGTAATGGGAAAAAAGCCTGGCCTGGGCCAGCAGTGATTCGGGATTCTCTTCAATAACGGATCGGGGCAGTTTATCTAAGCACCGGCCCATAAAATCAACTTTTCCTTCCAGTAAAAATTTTTTTTCATGGGTTCCGATGAGGTGAACGGCGTCATCAAAAGCCTGGCCTTCTAAAAAGTGATGGATGGCCTGAAAGATATCTTCTGTTTCCAGTTCTCGGGCAATTCGACGGTGCAATTGATTGATTTCAGGCCTGGAAAACGTTTGATGAAGCCGGGCAATTAAAAAATCCCGGAAAAGATGATGCAGTTGAAAACAAGACCTTACGTCATCAGCGGGAAAAATCATTAAATGGTCGTCAACCATTTTATTGATAATGGCGGCGGCATTATCTTCATGGAATATTTTACTGCAGCGGTTTACGTTGATCTCGGCAAGAAGGGCTGCTTTCATCATAAATGTTCTGACATGGGGCGGCTGCAGATCAAATATATTTTCTTTGAAATAGGAAAATATATGTCCCGGGTGTTGCACGAATGCGTCAATTGCGGCCTTGATCTCTTCAGGCGCTTTTTTTTCCAGTGAATAGCGAAGCAGCACCAGGCCTGCTGCCCACCCCCCTGTGCCGGCAAAGATATCCTTTGCAGACGCCGGGGTGGGCAATATGTGATCTGAGAAAAAAAGTTCGATCTCCCCGGGCGTAAAAGCCAGGTCCGCTTCATCGATTTCAAGGAGCATTCCTTCCGCCCGCAGTTTTGATAAACCAAACACCGGGTTTTTCCGGCCGATCAGGATCAGGTGAATGTGATCCGGCAGGCGGTCGACAATAAATTGTATTGCTTGATTGACGGCAGGACTGTCTCCAACCAGGTGATAGTCATCCAGAACGATAACAGTGGGCCGGGTTACCGTCTTTTCAAGAAAGGCGAGCCATTCCAGGAGGGTCTCTGTGTGTTTTGTTAAACCGGTTTTTGAAACCGTGTGCTGAATATCCGTTTCATCAGCACCGGAACCGTGCTGTTTAAGGGCCGCATACAGATAGGCAACAAACACGGCAAAATCGTTATCCTGTTCATCCAGCCGGTACCAGATGGCGGCAAGGTCCATTTGGTTAAGCGCGTCTGCCGCCAGGGTCGTTTTGCCATATCCGGCCCCGGCACTGATGGATGCCAATTTGGCCGTGCTGATTTTACTCAAAGACCGGACCAGCCGCTTTCTGGAAAGCGTGTGATGCCGTTTGGGAACCTGAAGTTTTGAATTTAGAATGTTCATGGCCCTGCAACCCGAGCGTTGGTCGTTGCCTGTTGAATGGGATACTATAAAAATATGGACCGGATTTCAAGCTGATTGATCCCCAGTATTTCAGAAGAAGCCATGAGGTTTTCCTTTTCGGCGTTATCACGCGTTTTCGGCAGACGATCAGAGCAGCGGGCTTGATGCCTGGACCCTAAAACGCTCATGGCTTCTTCAATATAACGGCCATGGGCCGACCTGACATATCATCTGCCAGGCTTCGTCCCACAACAAAGTTTGAAAGATCTTAGTAACT
>JAKSBO010000227.1 GCA_022361095.1 Desulfobacterales bacterium
ACCGTTACCGTTCCATTGGTGGCCGCACTGGGGCTGGGACTGTCCGCAAGCGTACCGGGCCGTAACCCGGCTCTGGACGGGTTCGGACTTATCGCTTTTGCCAGTTTATTCCCCATCATCGCGGTGATGGGGTATGCACAATTGATGCAATTGTTATTTCAACGAAAAACCAAAAAAACGGAGACATAAAATGCGGTTTAAACTGATCCTGAGTTCGGTGAAGCCGGACATCACGGATACAATTGTTGATGCGGCAAAAAAAGCCGGTGCCAAAGGCGCAACAATTCTTCCCGGCAGGGGCACCGGTATTCACGAAGCCAAAACGTTTTTTGGGCTTACGTTAGAGGCACAGACGGATATTGTCCTCTTTGTCATCGAAGAACACAGTGTGCCGAAAGTATTGGATGCCATCAAAGAGTCCGGCAAGTTCCATGAGCCCGGCACCGGTATCGCTTTTGTGGTCCCCATTGAACAGGTAATTGGCCTGGAGAGTCAGCTGGATGCGTTTAGAAAAGAAGCCCGGGAAAAATATTTTTAGGATATCCGTTTTCTTGTAATGGAGGAAAAATGATGGAGAACAACAATAAAATAATTTGTGCAAAAGACGTGATGGCCAAACAGCTCTTGACCATAGACGGCATGGCCACGGCCAGAGAGGCTGCCGATATGATGCGTAAGGAAAGAGTGTATTCATTGTTGGTTGACAAGAGGCATGAACATGACGCCTGGGGCATTGTTGTTGTCCAGGATTTGGTAGAAGGCGTTATTATACCCGGTCGTTCTCCGGACGATGTGAATGTCTATGAAATAATGACCAAGCCCATTATCACGGTTCCTGCGGATATGGATATTCGGTATGCCTCCCGCCTGCTCCATCGTGCCGGTATCAGAAGAGCGCCTGTGGAGGATAAAGGAGAAATCGTGGGGATGATTTCTCTGTCATCTTTGATATTGGATCATGACCTATTTTAACTCCCATCCATGTTCCGGGCTGAAAAGCCCGGAACATGTCGTGGGGGTTAAAAACGGTTGATGTTATTCCTTAACAACTTCGATTCCTTCCAATAACCAATTCCGGGTGCCCGCAGGCCTTGCCCAGGTCCATTCCTCTTCGAATTTTACGGGTTTGGTTTTGCTTCCTTCAATGAGTTCGCCTGTGTTTTCATCCACGGTATAGTCCAACAGATTGGCTTTAAACAGGACGGTGACAAACTCCTGCCCCCCTGTATTTCCCGCCATAACCATATCCACTTTCCGTATGGCAATACTCTCCAGCTTGTTGATGATGCCCTTTTGTTTCATCTGGGCGAATTCTTCTTCATATTCCGATGCCAACTGCTCTCCCAAAAGATTCCGGTAGGAGGGCAGGTCCCTTTGCATCCATCCGGCCTGTACCTGAAAAAAACAATCCGAAGCGATTTCCAGGAAAACAGCCGGGTCAAAGCTTGGATCATTGCGTTGAATTTCAGCGACGCCCCGGCTGAGCACCTGGGCAGAATCGGGATGGATATTCACGGGCGGTTGCTGGTATCCATTCGGGGCTGCACCCGGAGCACCTCCGTACCCAGCCCCCATCCGTTGCTTGGCCCTGGCGAATTTTCTAAACAGAAAAAATCCAAGACCGCCCAAAAGAAGGATGGGTAAAATTCCCAACCCCTCTCCCCCAAAGAGCGATCCAAAAAGCATGGCACCTAGAGCACCCCCAAGCAGGCCGCCGGCCACCCCTTTCATGAAGCCGCCGCTTTTATTCTTCGCCGGGGCGGCATGCTGGGTTTGAGTTTGTTTGGCAGCCGGTTTAAAGGACTTACCACCCCGTTTGGAACGTGCATCTGCGGTATCTACCACCAAGGTCGCCGTTGCAAAAGAAAGGGCGAGCAAAAAGAGCATTATTGTTGTCAGTTTGTTTGTACTCCGGGTCATCAAATTCATCTCCTGATTCTATGTGTTATAAAAAACGGTAATATTTTGTTATTTGTTCAAACGCCTGTTGCGGCTTTTTTCAAGCACGTTCAATATGTCTCGCCAGGTAATGATTCCAACGGGTTTAAATGCGTCATTGACCACTGGTATGCAGGAGATTGTGTGAACGTTGAAAAGGGTTACCGCATCAAAGATATCGGCATCGGCTTTTAAGGTAACGGGTTTTCGTGTCATGACCTGATGGACCTTCTTATTCAGTGTGGCTTTGTCGTGTACTGTTTCTGCTCGGGTCCCAATGTTGGGACTGATTGCCTTTAACAGATCTCTGTCAGAAATGACACCGAATAGTTTTCCTTTTTCCATGACCAGCAGGTGATGGAAACGGGTATGATCAAATATTTCCTTCACAACCCGAAGCGTATCATCTGGCTCAACGGTCACAACGGGTTTGCTCATTAATCCCAGTACACTCATGATTTTTAATTCGGGCCTTTTACGGGGTTAGGGCGTCTCAATACCGGGGGGATGGCATTTACGCCACCGTTCTCAATCATCGTCTTTGTTGGACAGTCAAGATGTATGCCATTTAGAAGTCATTCATTGCAACCCACCCATTTGTCTTTGTTTTTTTAACGGGTTCATTAATGAAAAAGAAATGGTGCCGTGAAAGAAACGCTAATGGGTGTGGGGCGCTTTTCCTCGCCTGGGGAAAAACGCCCCAATGTTAAGGTTTGAGCAGGTGTTAAGGGCAAAGTTGCGTCGGCTTAGCGAAGTGTTAACGCAGGATTAGCATTGCAGGGGCAACCCAATGGGGAAGTGTGCGGAATTCGGGACAAACCATGTGAATCCCACAGGGTGGTATCGGTTTTGCTACGTGTTGCCATGTGAACATGCAATTGAAGGGCAGGGGATGAAGGGCATCCTCTGACCCGTTAAAGCGAACCCGAATCGTATTAAGGAGTTGTACATGCGTAAGTTGTTTTTGGTGATGGGAATGTTGTTGGCCTTGAGTGTGGCCCCGGTCTGGGCCGAAGGAACCA
>JAKSBO010000837.1 GCA_022361095.1 Desulfobacterales bacterium
CAAAAATCGGCGATCTTGTTCTTGACGGCAGCGTAAAAACCCAGCTGATCAATATGAGCGAAACTTTAAAAAAAGGTGAGAGTTTATAATGGAAATTAAAGCAGAAGAAATAAGCCAGATAATCAAAGATCAAATTAAAGGGTTTGATGCACAGGTTGATCTGAGCGAAACAGGTGTTGTTCTATCTGCGGGTGACGGTATTGCCCGTGTTTATGGTCTGGAAAAAGTAAAAGCCATGGAACTGGTTGAGTTCCCCGGTGGTATTCTGGGACTGGCACTGAACCTTGAAGAAGACAACGTCGGTGTTGCTATCCTTGGTGATGACAAAGTTATCAAAGAAGGCGACATGGTTAAAAGAACCGACCGTATCGCTTCCGTTCCCGTTGGCGAAGCACTTCTGGGCCGCGTTGTAACTACCACTGGTGAGCCTGTCGACGGCAAAGGTCCTATCACTTCTGATACATATATGAATATGGAATTGGTTGCCCCTGGTGTTATTGCCAGAAAAGGCGTTCACGAACCCTGCTACACCGGTTCTAAAGCGGTTGACGGTATGACCCCTGTAGGTCGTGGTCAGCGTGAGTTGATCATTGGTGACCGTCAGATTGGTAAAACTGCTGTCGCTGTTGACGCCATTATTGCTCAGAAAGAAAGCGGAATTAAATGCATCTATGTTGCCTGCGGTCAGAAAAAATCTACGGTTGCCCAGGTTGTTGCTGCCCTTGAAGAGCATGGTGCTATGGAATATACAACAGTTGTTGTGGCTTCCGCTTCTGAATCTGCTGCCATGCAGTATCTGGCACCCTATGCCGGTTGCGCCATGGGCGAATACTTCCGCGACAAAGGCGAACATTCCCTGATTATCTATGATGACCTTTCAAAACAGGCTGCCGCTTACCGTCAGGTATCTCTGCTGCTCAGACGCCCGCCCGGACGTGAAGCGTTCCCCGGCGATATTTTCTACAACCACAGCCGTTTGCTCGAACGTTCCGCGAAAATGAGTGATGAGCTCGGTGCCGGCTCTTTGACCGCGCTTCCCATCATCGAAACCCAGGAAGGTGACGTGTCTGCATTTATTCCCACAAACGTTATCTCCATTACCGATGGCCAGATCTTCCTGGACAAAGACCTTTTCTTTTCAGGTATTCGTCCGGCTATTGACGTTGGGTTGTCTGTATCCCGCGTTGGTGGCGCAGCCCAGGTTAAAGCCATGAAACAGGTTGCCGGTACTCTGCGTCTGGATCTTGCCCAGTACAGAGAGCTTGAAGCATTTGCCGCTTTCGGTTCTGACCTTGATGCCGCAACCCAGAGACAGTTGACCCGTGGTGAAAGACTTGTTGAGCTGCTTAAACAGCCTCAGTACCAGCCGCTTCCCATGTACAAGCAGGTAACTGTCCTTTATGCCGGTACCAAAGGATATCTGGATGCATTTCCCAAAGAAGCGGTCCCCGCCTATGAAGCTGGGCTCTATGACTTTGTGGAAAACCGCTATCCTGAAATTTTCACTGGCCTCAAGGAAAAAGAAAAAATTGATGATGAAATTGAGGCTAAGCTTAAAGAATGCCTTACAGCCTATGGCGAAGAATTTAAAAGTACCTTGTAATTAAAGGCGAACTCTTCGAATTTATTTATATCAAATAATAATATATAGGCGCAAAGGTAGATCATATGGCAACATTAAAAGAAGTACAATCGAAAATAGTCAGTGTAAAAAAGACTAAACAGATTACCTCTGCCATGAAAATGGTCGCCACTTCAAGATTGC
>JAKSBO010000426.1 GCA_022361095.1 Desulfobacterales bacterium
GGTATACAGGTCAAAATCAATTTCCTCAATGGTGAGCTTTCCCGCCTCGATCTTGGAGAAATCAAGAATGTCGTTGATCAGTCCCAGCAGTGAGTTGGCCGAATTTTCAATCTTATGCACATAATCGCTTTGTGTCGGATCGAGGCGGGTTTGCTTTATGAGATAGGTCATGCCGGTAATGGCGTTCATGGGGGTGCGGATTTCATGACTCATATTGGCCAGAAACGTGGATTTTGTCATGGTCGCCTCTTCCGCCTTTTGTTTGGCCGCCGAAAGCTGCATGTTGACATGGCTGAGTTTGCGGTTCCAGTAAACCCCGCCCACCAGGATCAGGGCCACACCGGCCAGGATTTTCCATACCAGACTATAATCCGTTCCTTTTTCCATGCGGACCGAGAGCCACTTATTGCGGATCTCTTCAATCTCTTTCTCCGACAGGGACTGCACCGCTTTTTCCATAATTCCCTGCAATACGGCATCATTTTTGTTTACCCCGATGCTGTACCGCCTTTTGAGGTGTGTCTCCCCCATGATTTTGATATCAAACAGCCGTTCTTTGGCAATGAGATATGCCGTTCCGACCAGGGGACTGATCCCGGCATCCAGTTGCCCGTCAGATACCATTTGCAGAACTTTTGCACTAGTTTCCACCTCAACCGTCCGGATCCCGGGATAGGCATCCCTGATGGTTCCGCTTATCCGGGAATCTTTGATCACCCCCACTTTCTTTCCCTGCAAGGCGTTGAGGCCGCGAAAATAGGAAACATCATTTCTAACGATGATCACTTCGGGTTCTGCATAAACGGGGCTGGTGAAATTTAAAAAAGATCGGTGGTCAGGGGCGGGCTCCAGAAAAGAAACAATATCGCACTTTCCGGTTCCGGCGTTTTCCAGGGCTTCCTGCCGGGTTGCGGTGGGCAGCAGGGTAAATGGTTTTCCGATTTTCTGGGCCATGATCTGCAGGAAATCCGCTGCCAGCCCTTCATGTTTCCCCAAGTGGTTGATCGTTTCATAGGGTTCCCGGCCGGGGGTAATGCACAGGGTGATGGTTTTCTTCTCGACCAGATAGGCCTTCTCTTTCGGGCTGAATTTCAAAACGCTGGCACTGCTGTCCGGAGTCCCGCCAATCCATCGGCCGGCCAGGGCCTCTTTTTCTTCCTCGGTGATGGCATCCAGCCCTTTTTGCATGATCGACCGCAGAACGGGTTTGTCCGGCTGTATGCCGAAGCGCAGGTCCTCCCTGCTGATATTCGGCAGTTGAAGTTCAGCCGCCAGTTTTAAATTTGTATAGACATGTTTTTTAATCAGGTGGTTAATGTTCGGGAGATTCTGAATCAGGGCGTCTATTTTTCCAAAGACCAGGGCTTTGGTTATCTCTTCATATGTTTCATAGGGCACAAGCACCATGGTGCCCATGTCTTCCAGCTCCTTGCTGTAAAAAATATCCTTGAGCACCCCGACTCTTTTACCGGACAGGCTTTTTAGCCCCTGATACTCCCCAAAATCATCCCGGACAAAGATCATAATGGGAATCTCGTAGTAAGGGGCAGTGAAAAGGGTAAAAGGCTCCCGCTCTTTTTTATATGAAATGCTGGCGATCATATCCGCTTTTTGGGTTTTAAAAGCCGTCAGAATCGAATTCCAGTTGCCCAACTGCTTGGTAAAGGTCAACCCCGTTCTTTGGGACACCAATGCGAGCAGATCGTGTTCGAATCCGCCGACGGCATCCTGGATGATGTATGAGAATGGGGAGAAGTCCGGCATCAGGGCCACCCTGACTTCAGGATTTGAAGTGATGAACGCCTTTTCCTCGCTGGTGAGTTCCAGAGCACCGGCTGTTAAGGGAAAGAGAAATACCAGATA
>JAKSBO010000652.1 GCA_022361095.1 Desulfobacterales bacterium
CAGTTGTTGCTTTTTGTAAAAAATTATGGGTCGTAGCGAAAAAACGGTGGCGGTTTTTGGTTGAGTTACCGTTATTTGGGATATGCCATAAGAAGGCGATTTTTAGGCGTGATTTCACCAGGAATTTTTTTTGTCATCACCGTATATCCTTTGCCGGCCAGCTTAAAGGCCCGTGTGGCATCCACGGCCAGGGGGCCGTCCATCCAGCCTTCAAGGCCGCCGGTGTCGCAGAGGTCTAGATCATGACAGCATGGCAGTACCGCAAGTTTTGCCCTTGCTAACACGGCTTTTTCGATCACCGTATCCGTCAGCGTGCCGCAGGCATGCACGGATACGACAATATCCCGGGCAGATAGTTCTGCCTGTTCAAGGGGGTTCTGGCTGAAAAAAATTCTATCCTTCAGCCGGGGCCATGTATTGATAAGGTTCCGGGACAGCCTTCGTGCATTCTCCGGAATGTGCGTATCAACGGCAAGGGCGCTGGGAGAGGTATCATCTAGTAATAGTAAAATATGGGAAACCAGACCGTGGCCGCATGCCAGATCAACAATTCTGCCACCCCGGAAATGCCTTCTGATCCGCTTTGCCACCTCCCATGCTTCGTAAAGCTCTTTTCTCGGCAGCGTCTGGGACCGGCATACCGCCCTTGCAATTTTATCAAAAAGCGTAGCTTTGGGAAATAATGCCTGCTGATGTATGGTGAGCCTGTTTTTTGAGGATTTTTTCATGTTAGGACGCACAATACAAAGATAGATGTAAAAAAACAAGGGAGCGCAACGGTGTTCTTTTCACGAACACTTTGACTCTTTTCATAAAAGGTCGGCCTGCCGCGGTCATAATATTCACTAATGGTGAACAGACGTTTGAAATCACATCCGGCCCGGCATCAACGTCTTGAAAAAAACTATCCCGATATGATAGTTTATTCGGCCATAAATATATGCTTGCATCCGGCGGATCGCGATGCAGGCATTTGCTTTTTAAATAAGGATTTAATTATGCCGCTGCTCAAAGAACGCCGGAAAACCCGGCAGATAAAGGTGGGGTCACAGCCCGTGGGGTCGGATGCACAGGTTTCGGTTCAGTCCATGACCAACACCCAGACCCAGGATGTGCAAGCCACTGTGGATCAGATTTTGTCCCTGGAAAAGGCCGGGTGCGACATTGTCCGGGCAGCCGTGCCGGATATGGAGGCGGCCAAGGCGTTAAAAGAAATCAAAGAGAAAATTCATATCCCCTTGATTGCCGACATCCATTTTGACTGGCGCCTGGCCATTGCTTCGGCCGAATCCGGCGTGGATGGGCTGCGGATCAACCCGGGCAACATCGGCACGGCCGATAAAATAAAAGCCGTGGTGGACTGTGCCAGGGCCCATAAGCTTCCCATCCGCATCGGGGTAAACGGCGGGTCCCTGGAAAAAGAGATTGAAAAGCAATTTGGTGTCACGGCCCGGGGCATGGTGGAAAGCGCCCTTGCCAATATCCGGATTTTAGAAGATCTGGGGTTTTACGATATCAAGGTCTCCTTGAAGGCGTCGGATGTGGCGCGCACGGTGGAGGCCTACCGGCAGCTTGCGCCGTTGACCGACGTGCCCTTTCATGTGGGCGTGACCGAGGCGGGCGGCCTCTATGCCGGCATCACCAAATCCGCCATTGGCATCGGCATGCTGCTCTCCGAAGGTATCGGGGACACCATCCGGGTTTCCCTGACCCGGGACCCGGTGGAGGAGATCCGCACCGGGTTTGAAATTTTAAGGGCATTGGGGCTGCGCCAACGGGGGCCGGAGCTGATTTCCTGTCCCACCTGCGGGCGGTGTAAAATAAATTTGTTTAAAATTGCCGAACAGGTAGAAAAAGCTTTACTTGAGCGCTCAGCACGGATTAAAGTTGCTATTATGGGATGTGTGGTCAATGGTCCGGGCGAAGCCAAAGAAGCGGACATCGGTATTGCCGGCGGTGACGGCAAGGGCATTTTGTTTAAAAAGGGAAAAGTTGTCCGCAAAATTGACCAGGCATCTCTTGTGGATGAATTGATTAAAGAGATTGACGCAATGACTTTAAATGCGGAGGAAATAAATGGGAAAGAAAGTTAAGACTGCCATCACCCCCACACGGGAAGAAGATTATCCCCAGTGGTACCACGAGGTGGTAAAGGCCTCGGACATGTCGGAAAATTCGCCGGTCCGCGGATGCATGGTGA
>JAKSBO010000615.1 GCA_022361095.1 Desulfobacterales bacterium
AAAAAAAGTTCGATAAACTGATGTTCGCCCACAAATGATTTCAAAAAGGTTCTGATGGTATCCGGGGCAATCAAGGCCCCGTTCAACGCAGCAGATTGAGGCGAAGACAAGAGCGGGGCCGTCCCGATGGAATTTAAAAAGCGGCTTCGAATTTGGGCCCATTGGATCAGTGCGTCCAGTTTCAAATCGTTTGCCGTTACTAGGTGATCAATGGCCTTTTGCTTGATGATTTTCCTGCCTTCCATCAATACAATTGTTGAAATAATACTGATGGGCAGAATAGACAGAAGCATGAACAACAGCGCTATTTTCAACTTGATCTTCATGGCGTCGGCTCTGTATATGTTTTTTCAACAAATTTGTTGGTGAACACCTTGTCAATGGAGGTAATGGGGTTGCCGATGATTTTTTGATCCAGCAAAATGTCATGCATGTGCGACCACTCTTGGCGGCTCATCCAGCCGATGCGTTTTTCCCCGGTGTGGACAAGGGGAACGGCGGCTTCCAACATTTTTCTTTGAAGGCCGGCATCTTTGATCCGTGCATATTTCAAAATGATGGGAATGCTCAATTCAATGTTTTCAATGGCAAAGCGCCAGCCTTTCAGGGTGGCGCTCACAGCCCCCTGCACAAGACCCGGATTGGTTTCAATGAGATCATCAGTGGTCATTAAAATGTCAGAGTAAAACCGGACCCGGTAGTCTCCGGGATAAATAATGTTGACCTTGACGCCCCAGGTGAGAAGCTTAATGAGCCCGCCTGTGAAATAGGCCGGGGTGATATCCACACTGCCGTCCATAAATCCCTTATACTCTACATCATAAGGCGCCAATATGATTTCGGATCGGTCCACCTGCATGTTTTTCATCAGGGCATCGAACTGAAGCGAAAAATCGGCTACGCCGCCGCTTCTTTTCGCAGCAATGATTTTTTTCGCAAAGTCGGATGGGCTGACAATCCCCGAACCCTGTCTGGCCAGAAAAACCACCGCACTTTTCCGGTAAATGGCCGATACTGCGGTGATGGGGTATCCCTGACTTCTGTTCATCAAAAGGTCCTCGGGCGAAGAGATGGCTAAATCGGCATGATGTTCCGCCAATGCCTGACTCTGGTTTTTTCCGGGCCCCCCTTCAATGAGCGCCACCTCAATGCCGTGATCCTTGTAAAATCCTTTTTCAATGGCCACATAGCAGCCTGCAAACTGGGCCTGATGATACCATTTGAGCTGAAGACGCAGGGGCCGGGCCAAAGCCGAGCCTGCAACGCACCAGAAAAGAATGCCCAAGATGCATATACGCCACATTGCTGAAAAGCGGATTAAGGGGGTCATGTCCCAGGCCTTTGTGAGTTTTTTCGTTGAAAGTTGCAGAAAATGAGCGCTTCTTAATTCATACTACCAAGCCAAAGATGATGCAAGGGGTTTTTATGTGGATACCGGTTCGGATTTGGTTTGCCTGCGCCGCTTTTGACAGGCATTTCACCAAACGCAGGGAATCCGCACCCACGCGAATCCTATGCCGGGCTGCTATGCCGGCAGCGATTTTTATCATGTCAGTGTACCGGAAAAACTGAACATTTGGATAAATTTAAATACAATATTCTACTTTACTTCGCTTTTTTATTTTCCTATAAATTAATATTATTTTTAAAAAAATCGGATACATTTGCCGGAAAGGCCCGGCATTTGACATAGCAGAATTATGGGGACAGGAAAGTTAACAACAAAATATCAGGAGGAAACATTGAAAAAAATTACGTGTTGTCTGGCGGCCGTCATTGCAATGACCATGGTTTTTTCTTCATCTGCGTTTTGTAAAAGAGAGACCGTCATCAAAATCGGCATCAATGCGCCATTGACCGGCGATATCCCAAAGGTGGGCGAAGGCTCAAAATATGCTGCGCAAATGTGGCTGTCAGACATTGAAAAGGCCGGCGGACTTGAAGTCGGCGACCGGAAGTACAAGGTTGAACTGGTTGTCGAAGACAATGAGTCCAAGGCGGAATCCGCAGTAAAAGCCAATACCAAAATGATCAGCCAGGATGACGTTCTGGCCATTGTCGGTCCCCAGTCTTCCAAACAGGCGGTGCCGGCCGGTGAAGCGGCCAACAAATACAAAACCGTCATGATCAGCCCCTGGTCCACCAATCCGGACACCACCATGAACCGCCCCTTTGTATTCCGCGGCTGTTTCCTTGATCCTTTCCAGGGGCCTGTTGTGGCCAATTTTATTACCGATGAGTTCGGATTCACCAAAGCAGCCGTCCTTTATGATGTGGCCTCCGACTATCCCAAGGGACTTGCCGAAGTGTTCAAGGATGCATGGGAAAAGAAACACGGTGCAGGCTCGATTGTCGCCTTTGAAAGTTTTACCACAAAAGATACTGATTTTTCTTCCCAGCTGACGACAATTATCAAATCAGGTGCCCAGGTGCTTTTCACCCCCCAGTATTACAACGAAGTGCCGCTGATTGTTAAACAAGCCCAAGAGCTTGGATGGAAAGGCCCCATTGTCGGTTCCGACTCCTGGGGGTCTGCCGAGACCGTTGAGCTGTGCGGAGAAGCCTGCTATGGTCAGTTTTTCTCTTCCCATTACGCGGCTGCCGGTGCCCAGGGCGCAACCAAGGCATTCATTGACCGCTACAACGAAACATACGGTTACATCCCCGATGATGTTGCGGCCCTGACCTGGGATGCCCTTCGCCTGGCCCAGCAGGCCATTCAGAATACCGGTAAATTAACCGGCAGAATTGACAAAGACCGCCAGGCTGTCCGGGACGCCCTGGCTAAAATTAAGAATTTTGAAGGTATCACCGGCAACATGACCTTTACCGAAGAGGGTGACCCGGTCAAATGTGCGGTGATCGTAAAAATCAACGACAAAGGTGAATACGAGTTCTACAAATCCGTATGCCCCTAACGGTGTATGAAAGATATTCGTTAATACGTTTTTAAATTGGAAAAAATAACTGCCGCAGACTTAAAACGCGGCAGTTGTTTTTTCAACTATAGTTCATCGAAAAAGAACTATATCTTATTGTTTTAACAGGAACTGCTGCATGGAATCGTTTACTGATCTGATACAGTTTTTTATTCAGAACTTTATCAATGCACTCCAGCGAGGAAGTTTTTACGCCGTTATCTCCATCGGGTACTCCATGGTCTACGGCGTTTTGATGCTTTTTAACTTTGCCCACGGCGATATATTCATGGTGGGCACCTATATCGGTTTTGGTATTGCAACCCTTTTTCTTGCGTTGTTTGCAGGTGTTTTACCCGGACCCGTCGTCTTTGTGGCCACCGTTGTGGTGACCATGTTTTTGGCCTCCTGGGTGGGGGTCTTTGTGGAAGTGGCGGGTTACCGGCCTTTGCGCCAGGCGCCACGGGCTTCCGCCGCGATCACGGGCCTTATGATCGGCATTATTTTTGAAACCGGTATTTTGATTCTTTTAGGGGCCAAACGCTTAAGTTTTCCGCCGCTCATTGAATCGGTCTCCTATAATGTGGGCGGGGTCTATTTTACCAATATCAAGGTGATGATCATCATCATCAGCCTTTTGCTTATGCTGGCCTTGCACACCTTCATCCAGAAAACCAAATGGGGGATGGCCATGCGCGCCATGTCCTTTGATTTTCTTGCCGTCCCCCTCATGGGGATCTCCATCAATATCATGGCACCTTTAACCTTTGCCATTGGTGCGGGACTGGCTGCAGTGGCAGGCATTCTTTACGGCCAGGCATATCCCATCCTTGACCCCTACATGGGGGTGCTGATTGGCTGGAAAGCCTTTGTTGCGGCGATCTTAGGCGGACGCGGTTCGATAAAAGGCGCTGCTTTGGCCGGTTACCTTTTAGGGTTCATTGAAATTTTTGTTGCCACCATATTCCCATCCACCCTGAGAGATCTGATTGCCTATTCCATTATCCTTTTGATTCTGACCTTCAGGCCAAGGGGCTTTTTCGGCATGGAGCACAGTACCAAACTGAGACTGTAATACTTTTTTCTTTACCCGTTTTCAGAAAGAAACGTTGCCATGAAGATTGTACAATCAATAAAAAAATTCCTATCGAACATACCCATGGCAGGCTGGCTTTTAGGGTTGCTGGCTGCCGTGTTGATTGAGTATTTCTGGGGATACGACTATATTTCCTATTACCTGGGCCTGCCCAAGATTCCGGTGCTGTTCGGGGCCATTATCATGCTCAAAGATCCGATCATGATCCCCGGCGCCCTGGCCTATGACATCGTTGTCTATCTCCTGCCGGTCTGCATTGTGGGCAAAGCCTCTGTGGTTTTCACCAACCCGCTGGCAGGTGCCATGGAGAAGCTGCCGTTATGGATCTCCGTACTGATCCATCTGTGCTGCTTTTACGCGATTTTGTCCCTTTGGGCCGGCATCAACGATTATCGCGTGCTTGTGGTGAAGCTGACGCTGATCTCCATTATTTTGACCATCAGCATCAACGTCATCAACGGCTACCAGGGTGAATTCTCCTGTTCACACCCGGGATTTATGGCGGTGGGGGCCTATGTCTCGTCCGTGATTACCCTGTTTTTATTTGCCAATGACAAGATTTTCGGGGCTGCCGTGCTGCCGCCAGCCCTTGGGCCGTGGCTTTTTCCCTTTGCGTTGATTATGGGCGGGATCGCCGCTTCCCTTGCATCGCTTTTGGTGGCCATTCCCTCATTCAGGACCCGGGGGGATTACCTGGCCATCATCTCCCTGGCCTTCATGTTCATCGTCAAAAGTGCGGTGGAAAATCTCAATGTGATCGGCGGCGCACGGGGTATGGGCGGGCAGCCCGATCTGGCACCGCTTCCCGTGATCTTTATCTGGACCATGCTGTGCATCTGGGTGATTCATAATTTTGTTACCTCCATCATGGGCAAGGCCCTGAACGCCGTGCGCGATGATGAGGCCGCTTCCGAATCCATGACCGTGAAGACCCGGAAGACCAAGATGACGGCCTTTATGTTCGGGGCGTTTTGGGCCGGTGTGGCCGGCGGGCTATTTGCCCATGTGCTGGCCTATATCAACCCGGGCATGTTCAGCATCAACCGGCTGGCCGAGATCCTTGCCATGGTTTATTTCGGCGGCCTGAATTCCATTGTGGGCTCCATCGTAGGTGCCGTCTCCATCAATATTCTAGGCGAAGCCCTGCGGCCCCTGGAGCTGTTCAAGTGGATCATTATTCCGCTGATACTGATTTTTGTCATGATCTTCAGGCCATACGGCTTGATCTCTTTCAGGGAGTTTAATGCCGGAAAACTACTTGCGGCCAAAAGGAATAAATAAGGAGCAATTCCATGAATACCATGACGCCTTTGCTTCATGTAGATAAAATGACCCACTACTTTGGCGGACTGCGGGCGGTCCACAACTATAATCTTTCGGTCGGACCCAACCAGATTGTCGGGTTGATCGGCCCAAACGGGGCAGGCAAGACAACCGTTTTTAACCTGATCACAGGGGTCTATACCCCCACCGAAGGCCGTATTACCCTTGAAAATGAGAGTATTGTGGGGTTGGAAACCAATGAGATTGCAGCCAAAGGATTGGGCCGAACCTTCCAAAACCTGGCTTTGTGGCGGCATATGAATGTGCTGGACCACATTAAAATGGCCCACTATTCCCAACTCACCTACGGCCTGCTTGACGCATTTTTCAATACCGGAAAATGCAGAAGGCAGGAAACCAAAGCCGAAGAGAATGCCTACCGGCTCCTGGAACTGTTTGATATCAAGCAGCACGCCGGCCAGTTGGTAACAAACCTTCCTTACGGGGCCCAGCGCCGGGTGGAGATGGCCCGGGCCATGGCCACCAATCCCAAGGTGCTTTTTCTGGATGAACCCACTGCCGGCATGACCCCTGATGAACTGATCCAGATGATCAAGATTATCAGGCAGGTGCACCAGGATTTCGGGGTGGCGATTTTTCTCATCGAACACCGGATGAAATTTGTGATGGAGCTTTGCCAGCATATCCAGACCCTGGTATTCGGCGAAGTGATTGCCCAAGGTCCTCCCGAAGAGATCCAGAATAACCCCCAAGTGATTGAAGCCTATCTGGGCAAGGAGGATTTGACC
>JAKSBO010000763.1 GCA_022361095.1 Desulfobacterales bacterium
AGTTACTAAGTTTCTTTCATGTTTTGTTGTGGGGCGAGCCTGGGTGCTGATAGACCAGGTCGGCCATGGCCGTTATTTAATGTTTGGACAAAGCGTTGCCCGGATGCAAGGCGCAAGGAAATCTGCAACCGGAGCATACTAAAGTATGTGAGGATTGCAGGTTTTCACAGCAACGCCCCAGGCGGGTAACGATTTGTTCAAACACGGGTCATGGCCTCTACCGGGGTGATTCTTGCCGCCTTAATGGCCGGATACAGGCAGACCAGGATACCCAGCCCCGCAATCACGGCATTGACGGATAGAAGATCCTTTACCGTGAAATAGGGAACCACCAGCCGTCCAAGTCCCCAGTATTCCGATCCCTGGGCCATGAAAGACATGTCAATGCCGCCGGACATAAGATAGCTGGTCAGTATCCCCAGAACATTGCCGGCGGCAAGGCCGGTGAGCAGCAGAATCAGGCACTCCAGAAGCACGCTTTTGATGATCCGTATGGGTTTCAGCCCCAGGGCTTTGAGCAGCCCGAACTCCCGGGTCCGCTCCAGCACGGCCATGAGCATGGTATTGACCAGGCCGAAGGCCATGGCAATGAAAATCACCAGGTACCACAGCAGCATAAACCGGTCAAACATGCCCAGATACCCTTTGAGCAAAGGGAGCAGATCCATCCAGGTCAGGGCGGCAAGCTCCTGGGGAAGGGCGTTTGCCAGGGGTTGGACAACCGGGGTCAGTTGGGCCTGATCCAGGGTGGTTTTGCCCGGCAGGCGGATACAGGCCAGCGAGACATTATCGCCGATGCCCAGCATTTTCTGGGCCGCAGTGATGGTGATAAACACATATTGTTTTTCCGTGGCCTGGGTCTCCGCCTTAAAGGCCCCCTTGATTTTGAAGGCCCTGGAAGCGGTGTCATTGTCCGCGCCCTGGGTCATGAGGATCAGTTTGCGTCCGATTCTTGTTTCAAGGGTGTCCAGCAGGGCCTGGCCCACCAGGATTGCGCGGTCGTCACCGGGTTCCAGAAGAGCACCTTCCGGGGTGGCATCTGCGTAAAAGGAGAGTCCGGGTTCCTTTTCAGGATCAATGCCCACGATGGTGATGCCCTTGGATTCTTTGGCATTGGCCGCCACACCGTCCACTTGGATGCGAAAGGCCCAAAGGGCCTCTTGGGGCAGGGAACGGTCCAGCAGGGTAGCCACTTCACCGGGATTTTTGATCCGGTTTTCCACAGCCGGATCTTCCCGGAAGGCGGAATTCTGGATCTGGATTTGGCCGGTCAGGGTGTTTAAGGCGCTTTCCAGGGTGGAATCCATCATCCCCCTGGAAAGGGCGCAAAAGGTCAGCATGCTCCAGGCACCGATGATGACGGCCACCAGGATGATACCGGTTCTTTTGGGGTTGCGCCATACATTGCGCCAGGCCATATGAATTTGCATATTTTCTCCTTACACTGCCCGCATGGCGTCCACGATGGTCATCCGGTGGACCTTGAATGCCGGGTACAGGGCGGTTAATATGGTGATCAGAAAAACCAGGGCAGGGCCTGCGAATGCCGTTATCAGGGTGAGTCTTGGTTTGAGTTCACCGGGGATGCCGTACTGCCGCATCATGCCTTCGGCCCCGCCAAGGGGAATCCCGGTACGGGAAAGCCACAACGTGAGCAGGCAGCCGGCAAGGACGCCGAGGATAATGCCGCACAAGGTCAGAAACCCCGACTCCAGGACCAGCATTTTTGACAGCCTGCCGGGCCGGGCGCCCATGGCCATAAGGGTTCCCAGCTCCCGGGTCCGCTCAAATACCGCCATGACAAAGGTGTTCATGATACTGAAGGCCACCATGACCAGGAGGATGGCATAAAAGATGATGCCGCCCCCAAGGTCCATCTGGATGGACTGGATCAGGCCCGGGTTAAGTTCGGCCCAGGAGAGGCAGGCAAGTTTTGCGTCCGGCGCATTTTGGGAAAGTGCCGATGCCACGGTTTGGGTCACCTTGTCCACGTTGCCAAGTGCGTCGCAGGAAATGACGATTTCATGTACCCCGCCCCGCATGGCAAAAATTTCCTGGAAATGGGTCAAAGGCATCTGGATGGCCCTGCGGTCATACTCATCCATGCCCGAAGAAAATATGCCCACCACCGTAAGGGCGGTGGCCGCCACCGAGCCGTCCATGGCCGATCCCAGGACCACCAGTTCATCTGCCACATCAATTTTAAGCTTTTTTGCCAGCAACTGCCCGATGACCGCCGTATTGGTGTCTGCGGGGTCAAGGAATCTGCCCTTGCGCACAGTGCGGGCCACGCTTGATATCCTGGCCTCTTTTTCCGGGTCAATGCCGGTGATCATCCCTGCACAGGTGCGCCGGCCCGAAGAGAGCAGGGCAAAGGCATTGGCCCG
>JAKSBO010000609.1 GCA_022361095.1 Desulfobacterales bacterium
CAAGTCCGCTGCATGCTGAAACGCATCCTTGCTGCGATCATAACCCTCAAGATTTGCAGGCGGATCACCTGCCAATGCGAGAATATTGTCCACCCCTTCATTGGCATATCGCTGCAGGATCGATTCAATCTCAGCCTCGCTGTGACACACACACGTAAGGTGCGGCACGGTCGTGACTTTTGTTTCCTTCCTGATGCGCAAAACCAAGTCATGCGTCAATTCACGCGTGCTGCCCCCTGCCCCGTACGTCACAGAAACAAACGTCGGCTTGAGCTCTTCCAATTCCTTCACTGCCTTGAAAAGCGACTCCGCGCTCGCAGGCGTCTTCGGCGGAAAGAACTCAAATGAAAAGGTCGTTTTGTGACTCTCAAATATATCCCTGGCATGCATCAGCGTGCTCCATATCCTCTTTATCTTATTGCACCCTCAAAAGTTATAACTCATCCCCTTGAAGGTTTTTAGCCCCCGCCAAGCTCACAGATTCACTTTCCAGCGTGATTCAAGCTGGCCTACGTAACGAAAATCTGCTGCAATTTCCAGTTCATCCAATAATCCGGATGAACTGATGATAGCTTGAAACCTCCAAACCATCAAGCAGGCCTCTTTCTTAAGTTCCTCTATCCTCCCCGAAAAAATATATCCCGAATATGAGCAGTTTACCTGAGAGCCAACCATGCTCCCATCACTTAACCTGTCATAAAGCACATTAAAACCATTTGCATCATTATGAACACACCACAAGCTGACCAACCTGTCGATCTGATCATCCCTGCCTTCAACGAAGCTGAAAACATCCCCGCCCTCGCAGCAGCTATCCCACAGCATCATTTTCGCACCATCTATCTCATCGACAACGCCTCCACCGATGACACTCCAGCCCTCGCCCGTGAAGCGGGCTTCACCGTTCTCCACGAGCCATCCCGAGGCTATGGGGCAGCCTGTCTTTGTGCTCTGAATCATATCCAATCCCTCAACCACCCCAGCGATCCTTCTCCTCCCTTCGCGGTTGCGTTTCTTGATGCTGACCTCTCTGATGATCCGCATCACCTGCACGCCCTCCTCATGCCCATCCTCACCCATCACGCAGAGTTCGTCATTGCTTCCAGAGTCAAGCTCGCGGAGCCAGGCTCCCTCACTCCTCAGCAGCGA
>JAKSBO010001142.1 GCA_022361095.1 Desulfobacterales bacterium
AATCTGGTTTTACTTTTTATCGAATTACAGATCATAAGATTTGACCTAATTCGAAGGAATAACCACCGGCATGCCGGTGTTATGAACAATGGCTATGCCAGTGATTAGTGTCGAAAACAACGAAATCTCCTAAGCCCAAAGATATGTAAAAAACCGGATCGGTCTCAAAAATCTGTTTCAAGACATCAAGAATAAACCTCAAAAAAATGAAACGGTATAGATGGCTTATATGTAGTATGGGCACACTCTGAAAGAGATTGCCGAATATTTATCCATACACTACACAACGGTGAACAAAACAATTAACCAAAGAAAAAAATGATATTTCCCGACTCCAATTTTGTCAGGTGAATTATTCAACACTACCGACTTTTCCGGTTAAGAATCAATAGACTGCATCAGTTCGCTGTTATATACATGGTTTTGTGCGAGAAAAAATTAAAAAACTGTTATCAATGAATGACATTGATTGACACATAGTAATCCAAGAAGGTATAAACCCGGCATTCCATGGAGATCAAACTTACATACACAACACCTGACACAAAAGTCATTGAGCAACTTCAAAAAACCCTTGGCTGCCATCCGATTATTACAAGGCTACTTGCGGACAGAGGGATCGTAACAGCCGATGAGGCAAGATTTTTTCTAAACCCTGATTATTCAAGGCTGAGCACCCCCTTTGAATTAAAAGACATGGACAAAGCCGTAGAACGAATTTATACGGCGGTAAGCAATAAAGAAAAAATTCTTATTTTTGGTGATTTTGATGCGGACGGGGTCACGGCAACGGCCATGCTTTACCAATTTCTTGGCCTGGTAGAAGCGGATCTGTCCTGGTATGTGCCCCACAGAACAAAGGAAGGGTACAGCCTTCAGGTGCCGCACATTGAGATGGCCGTATCCATGGATGTGGATCTGATCATCACCGTGGACTGCGGCATCAGTTCCCATGATGCGGTAGAGGCCGCTGCCAAAGAGGACATTGACATTATCATCACCGACCACCACGAACCGGACACCACTGTCCCCCATGCCCTTGCCGTGATCAATCCAAAGCAGGCCGACTGCAGTGCCGGCCTTGACTATCTGGCCGGTGTCGGCGTGGCATTTTACCTGATTATGGGCCTGCGAAAAATATTCAGGGACAACGGGGTATGGGAACAATACCCGGAACCCCGATTATCCGAATACCTGGACCTGTTCACCATCGGTACCATCGGGGACATGGTCCCCCTGGTTCAGGACAACCGGGTGCTTTGCGTTGCAGGAATGAAACGTATTCGCAGGGGCCTTCGCCCGGCACTTGTCTCCATGGCCCGCACATCAAGGATCGACTTGGATAAACTTGATTCCGATGACATTTCATTTAGAATCGTACCCAGGCTGAATGCCGCAGGCCGCATCTCCCATGCAAGAATCTGTGTTTCTCACCTGACCTGCCCTGCCCCGGCCCAGACCGAGACAACCGCAGCCCTTTTAGATGAATTGAACAGAAAACGCCAGCTCATTGAAAAAGAGATTGTTGAGGATATTGAACGGCGTATTGCAACCGATCCGTCCATACTTGAGAACCGGCTTATTGTATTGTGGGATACCGGATGGGAGGCATCCGTGCTTGGCATTGCCGCATCAAGGATTGCCCGAAAGCATGCATGTCCGGTGGTATTGTTGAACTCAAAAGACGACATCGCAAAAGGCTCATGCCGGAGCATAAATCAAATAAACATACACGAAATATTGTCAAAAGTCCGGAATGTGCTGGAAACATTTGGGGGGCATGCAATGGCCGCGGGACTGTCAATGAGAAAAGAGAACCTGGCGCGTTTGAAACCGGCGTTGGTAAATATCCTGAATTTGATCGGTACGGAAAAAGATTTTAAACCTGTCCGGAAAATTGATGCCGTGATCGAGATTGCGGATATCACCCCGGAACTTGTCCGCCAGATAGATATGCTTCGCCCCTTTGGCACCGGCAACCCGGAACCTGTTTTTCTCATGGAAAATGTATGGGTTGTATCTTCCATCATCATGGGCGGCTGCCATCGAAAAATGACCCTGACGGATCAAAGGGGAGAACACAAGGTGGAGGCGTTGCACTTCAACCTGTCCGACACGACCGGCCTGCCCGAATTTTTCCCAAAACTGATCGTAAAACTTAAGACGGACAGATTCAGGATTGACCGCGTCCAGGTGATTGTGCAGGATTCGTGATTAAATAGACATTCACTGTACATAACACGTATTGAAAAA
>JAKSBO010000032.1 GCA_022361095.1 Desulfobacterales bacterium
CTTTCATATAACGATAATATCATCCCCAAAGTTGCCTATTGGCCGTTTGTGCTCAGTTGTTTGATTGTGATTACCCTGGTGGTTATGTAAAAGATATGACCCATAAAAATTAATACATTAAGGACTTTTTTACGATGCCCTTTATCAAAATTTCAGCGTTACAAGAAGTGCCGAACAAAGACACACTCATGCAAAATGTCGAACAGGCCCTCTATGACCGTCAACTTAGGGATGCGCCCCTGATGCCCGAAAATATGGCCACCTGTTTGTGGCAGACACTGGACAGTATCGTTCATAAAGGAGAGATAAATCATGTTTTTGAAAAAGAGAAGGCAGAGGTGCCGGTCTTTGTGGACCTTTATGTGAACAGGGTTTTTAGTCATGAGGGTATCTGCCTGATCATGGAAACCATCGCAGATGCGCTCAGCGCTACGGGTGAAATCAATAAAAAGAATATTTTTATTCATGTGCATGAGGGTAATCCCGGATTTATTTATATTAATGGGGCTGTCAGTTATTAGCGGGCAGCCATTAGCTGAAAGCTGCAACCTGATTGTTATAGGCAACAGTAGACAGCCCAAAACATCGAATAAAGCCAATTAAAACAAATTTGAGATATGTATAAACAAGTAGAAAAGTCGAAAGAAAATAAGAGTAGGATGGTTGCTAATTCTGTAACTCAGAAAAAAAGAAATGGGAAGCAAAGCTTTGGGTTTGTGGATAATCGACCTGAAGGTGTTGTACTAAGAGGGGTCAATGGTTCAGTACCTATGCAGCGAAAGGATCTCTCTATACAGTTTGCTTCGGAATACGATGGGATACTGCCGGCACATGACACGTATCAAGATTCATACAAATTCGGGCCGACCGAGGAGGGAAGGTCCAAAAAGTTCACGTATCATCACATAATACCGGAGAATAAACTTAAGCTGGTTGCCACTGAATTGAAGGGCATTAAAAGTTACTTTTCGGACCTGGATGAAACGGAGGATAACAAGAAATTGCGAGGCAAAGGAACAGAACTTGATAATAAGGTGAATGGTCTTGTTTCCGGTGCGAAGTCGGTTTGGTTGAACACCAGAATCACGAATGTCACCTTTCAGATCAACAGTAGGTACAGCATCTACAGTATCGCCGTTACCGAGTCTGAGGTTGGTGACATACTTCGGAACAATAATGAAACCCTTGATGTTCTATTCCCGCTTTTCCGCGATTTGATAAAGGCAAAGGCACAACGGGCCTACGATAAAGCAAAAGGGGCCATTAAAGGGTGTGTGAAAAATGCACTCAAGGAGGATCGGTTCTACGGCTTTGTAAACACTTCCAATAAGGATGGTATCGAAGAGGTGCTGACTAGCCGATTGGACGGAAATTTTTTCAATTTTAATACGGTTATGACGAACATAATGGATGCCCTTAAAGAATTAAGAAAATCTCAAAAATATGGTTTTCTAAACAAAAGAGAGGTAATGGACAGTTTTACTTCCGCAATAACGCCCTATGACTGGGACTACTACTATGCTCCCGCGTTACATCAAGACGCCACTACTTCTGATGACCATTTAAAGAAAATCATCCAGCAAAATGGGCTGCCTCATGCAGAACAGAACCATCTGAAACATGCTGTTCAATGGAATCCTGGCAATATTCACCGTGGACCTTCGTCTACCTATAGGTTGAACCCTGACTCTGATGATTTTGATGATCTATCTGATGATGGCGGGGAAAAATTCGAAAAGGCAGCGGTCAATTTGCTGAAAACAGGTCATTTTAAAAAACTTGAAACATTGAGTGGAGACATTGATACATTCCTACTGACAAAAGTAGCCAATACGGCCCCGGATAATACCAAAGTCGAGCTCGCCTGCAAAATAGTCGATCAGATGAAAGAAATTCAGGCTCTTGGGGCTACTCAATTTCGAGAAGAGCAGTGGGAGAAGAAGGGTGTAGACAAAATGCGACTGAAAAAGGTACAGGAGAAGATCTCTGCCGCATACGATTAAGGTGTAAATGGGGTCGGGCCGTATTAACCTATTGAAACAAAATAAAATGTTATAGGCAATAGGGAAAAGCCTATAACAATCACATAAAATTAAAACGGGTTGAGATATGTATAGGCAAGACGAGAAATCTAAAAAGAACACCCCCATCGCCAACTTGCGGAAAAGTAGGGCGGTTGTTAATTCTGTTTCTCAAAAGCGGAATGGCGATAAGTCTGCATTTCAGTTTGTAGACAATCGGCCAGAGGTAGTTGCACAGCGAAAACTGCAAGATATGGCTATAGATAGTCCACAAGTAAAATATGCTGCTCAATTGAAGGCAATTACACCTGTACAAATGATAGCAAGGGGAGGTGTTATTCAAAGAGAATTAGCCCAAGGTAGCTATCTTACCAGTGCGGCTGCCAATTTTAGAAGGCAAAGCTGGCCTTACAGGGTAATTAGAACCTTACCTCAGTGGACAACGGTACAAGTAATAGATAAAGGCGACCGGGATGATAATTTTTCCCTTGGGGGTATTTTTGGCACTAAGCATTCCCATTCCTGGGTAAGATTGCTTGATGGAACAGAGGGGTGGATTAAAGATACTAATCTAGAATCACTGGACGCAAAATCGGACGCGACCTACGACCGCTTTAAGGGAGGAAGAACTGGAGCAGAATTAGGCATTAGTTCTACTCCTGCCTTTCAAGCAGGAGACTATCGCAGGACCTTAGCTTGTTATAATTTTGCCGTTGGATCCTTCGATCCAAATAGTGATGAAAGACAGCTTCAGGCCTCCATACCAGAATATGTTTCACTTCGATATGGGATAAAAACAGGAATAGTTGTTAACCAAGCTACAGCCAGAGAAGATATGACTAGTGGGTCGATTAGTGGATCCAGAGCCGCAGCCATCGATCAACTTATGCAAAACGCTGGAATGAATATAGTTCCAGGAAATCAAAACCCCGATTGGTTTGAAGGAGGTGGACGTGCTTTAAGGGTTGCCTTAAAGCAACCACTCCAAGAGTATATTCTCAGAGAAAGTGGATTTGAGGTAAACCCCGCAGGAAGATGGGCGGTCGGATTTCGGGGCTCCCCAACTGAGTTAGGGAGCGATCACGCTTGGTTAAAATTAATTGATCCACTTCATCCGAATCGATACATAACTTTTGATACCTTTCCTGCTAGTCCTAGAGTTCAAGCCAATCGAAAACGACACGCAGATCCTTATCTGCCGCGGGCTGGAGAAGCAGATTTTCAAATCAATGTTACCGGTCCTACCGCTCCCCAATGGGCCATTCTGGGCATGATCCCCAGTGTTGCAGGAATTGCAATTGAAACGGATAATGATGACCGAACAAACCTACACCCCCACGGCTACTAAGTGTCTGCTTCACTTATGGGGTGTGTAAATAAGATGTTGTTCAAGGATAAGAAAAGTCCATAACAAAACTTAATAACGGCCATGGCCGACCTGGTCTTTCACCGAGGTTGAGCCATAACAAATCATTAAAGAAACTAAAAGGTTAGTTCAGTTCTTTCATATAAATCATTAAAATGTTTTTTAGCCAATTGCTCGCCCCCTCTAAAATCGTCAAGCCGAATCAGGGGAAAGGCAAGGTCTGATGATTTTCAAGGCCCACCTATCCTGTGACGGGTCTGATTTATCCGAACAACGATAGTGGCGGGACTCATCTCCTTTCGTGTCGTTTCAGGGAGATCAACATCGAAAAGAGCTGTTACGAAAACCCAAAAAAACCTCCCAAGACCATTAAACCAAAAGAGTTAGCTGTCTACTGACAGCTTAACACCAATAAAAGGAGATCTCTAACAGTGCCTGAAGACCGTAATTTCCTGGGCCGGGGCTGGGGGTTCCCCCCGCGGTTCAACCGGGGGGGGCAGTCCGTTTCCATGGTGGCCGGGGATGAGGATATCAAGCAGAGCCTTAAGCTTTTGTTGCTGACCGCCCCCGGGGAGCGGGTGATGCATCCTGAGTTTGGCTGCGGGATACGCTCCATGGTCTTTGATACCGTGGACACGGCAACCATTACGATGATTCAGGATCTCATTCAGCGCGCCGTGCTTTTTTTCGAACCCAGGGTGGTATTGGAACGGGTGGATGTGGATACCCGTCGGCAATACGATGGCCGGCTGGATATTTTCCTTGAGTACAGGGTCAAAACCACCAACAGCCGCCACAATATGGTTTTTCCTTTTTATTTTTTCGAGGCAACGGATGGATAGTGATCCCGGGGATATCAGGCGCAGGATTTTTACCAAGGGGGGGACGGACCGTACGACCCGCAGGTCGCACCTGCTGGGAAAGGATAGTGTCAGCCCCTTTTGCTCGGGCACCAGGGAGCGTATAACGCTTGGGGCGGTCCAGGCAAATATGTTGGCCTGGTATGACCGGGATAATCGAACGGCCGGGAGCTGGGCGCCTTTTTTTTCGGAAGATGAGACCCTGGTCCTGGGAAGAATTGCAGGCCTGGACATTGACGGGATCAAGGCCCGATTTCTGAAAGAAGAAGATACCAGGCCCCGGCTTTGCTGGGATCTTGTGAAAATTATGAATGACTGGCTGACCCTGTTTTCAGCCATGGATACGGATTCGGCTCAACGGATGAGCGCCCGGATACGTACGGTGATCCGGGACCGGGCCTCCCTGGCTCTGCTGCCTCAGCCGGCAGGGGAAGGGGTTGATCCGGATCTCCTTGATCCGGTTTGGCAGGTCAACACCCAGTCGTTTGGTTCGGTCCAAGGAGGTCTTGAACATTTTTTTTACGGCCTGGTTAACGGGTTGACCCAAATCAAAGCCGCGGCCGAAACACTGTTTATCCCCTCCATGGAAGGGGGGCGCCACGATCCTTCGGCCGGGCTGTTTATCAGTTTTCTTTCTCTCATGGACCTGGTCCGTGACCGGGCCGACCGGTTCATGGAACGTTACCTGGATTTTTACCTCTACAACGTACTCAGGACAGTGCCGGATCCGGGCCGTCCGGACAGGGCCATTCTTTTATTCCAGGCCTCGGGCCAGGGGCAAGAGGCGAAGGTTGAAGCGGGGTGTCCCTTTATCCGGGGTGACGGAAGTACCATTCAGGAGCAGGAGTACCGGGCCGACCATGATTTGAGCATTACTGATGCACAGGTCGAAGCCCTGTCCACCCTCTATTTTGACATGAACCCCTATATCTCGCCGGAAAAGGAGATGGGGTTCGTCACCGGGGTTTATCTGAACACCATTGACCCGGAAACGGATACCGGCGGGCAGACAGACGGAATTCCCCTGTTCGGCAGCCGGGCACCCTTGAAAAACGGGACGGCCGGTACCTGGTCACCGGCCCGGATGGGGCTGGCCCTGTCCAGCCCGGTGCTGCGGATGAGTCAGGGAGAGCGCCGGGTCCGGGTGGACATTGATTACCAGACCGGACTTGGGGTGACCCGTATGCTGGAAAAGCGGCTGGCGATCAAGACCCCGGCCCTTGGGGAAGATAACCTGGATTTAAGGGATCTCTTTTTCAAGGTTTTTGATAAGGCGCTGATACTTTCCCTTACAGGGCCTAACGGATGGATTCCCATCGGGGATTACCGGCCCATTCATGCCGTTGCCGCCCCTGAAACGGCACCTGGCCGTCTTTCTCTGTTCTTTCATTTGGGCCCGGATGCGGATCCTGTCGTTCCCTGGCGCCAAGAGATCCACGGCGGGGATTACGCCCCGGGCGAACCCGTGCTCAGGTTCATGCTGAACCCGGACGCCCATGCCTTTCTCTTCTCTTTTTTTTCCGCCCTGAGACTTAAGCGGGTGCAGATCACGGCAGAGGTCAAAGGTTACAGAGACCTTGTTTTATATAATGACGGGGGGCGGCTTTCCCCTGACATTGCCTTTGCCCCGTTCGGCCCCTTTCCCGAACCCGGGGCATCCTTCACCGTGGGTTGCCACGAAACCACCAATAAAAATATCACCCGGCTCGACATCGGTGTTGAGTGGGAACTGCCCGGGCAGACACGGTGCCCGGCATCTTACTACCAGGGATATGACAAGCCCGGGGATACCCGGTTTGAGACCAGGATTTCCACCTTGACGGACGGGGTGTTCCATCCTGATGATCCGGACCGGCAGGTGCCGTTCAGTCTATTTACTGATACCGATGGAAATGATGCTGTGATGGAGAGCACCTTGCGTCCGTTCACGCGTTTTCGCCTGGATGGGGATAAATTCCGCCTCTTCAAACAGAGAGCAGATCCGGTGTCCAAAGAGGCGTTTGCCCTGGACAGCGGTACCCGGTGCGGTTTTGTCCGGCTGACCCTGGCGGCCCCAGCCTGGGGCTTTGGGCACAGGGAATACCAAGGGCTTTTGGCCGATGTTTTGACCCGAAACGCCCTGAAGAAAAAAGCCGGCCTGACCGTGGCAGTGCCCAACCCGCCCTGGACCCCCATGATCCGTAAGATCCGGATGGATTATACGGCAGTGTCCCATTTTACATCCCAGGACCTGAACCCTGTCGGCGGCGGCCGGGCAGGCAACCGCCTTTTCCACATCCAGCCATTCGGCATTGATTCCCTGGACGCACACACCGACCGGGGTCCTGTCTGTTTTTTGCCCTGGTTTTTCATGCCGCCCAAGGATGGTGCCGAAACATTTTACGATCCCTCATACGGGAGCCTTTTTATTGGCGTACGCAGCAGCGGAATCCCGGGTGTTCTTACCCTTTTTTTCGACCTGAACCAGGAGGGCCGTACCCGGATTACGGAGAAACAGTCCCGTATCTTTTGGCATTATCTGCAAGGAGATGACTGGAAGGCTATGTCGTCCAGGCGTATCCTCTCCGATACCACCCAGGGCTTTTTGACTTCCGGGATTGTTACCTTGGATATCCCCGGCGATATCACCAGGCAAAACAACGTGATGGATCCCGATCTTTACTGGTTGCGTGTCTCTGCCCAAGGCAACCTGGATACCTTATGCAGCCTGGCCGGTGTTCACCCCCACGGGGCTTATGTGACCCGGTCCGACAGAGAAGATGCGATCAAAGCAAAGAACGGTGAAGAAACAGGGACCATCATAGAACGGGCAAAGACCGCCCTGCCCGGGGTTTCGCGGATTTCCCAGGCCACGGCCTTTTTCGGGGGCAGCCAAAGGGAAACAAATGCCATGACAAAGGATCGGGTCCGGGAACGGCTGCGCCATAAGATGCGGGCCGTCACCCCCTGGGATTACGAGCGGCTGGTACTGAGCGAATTCCCGGAAGTTTTCAAGGTCAAGTGCTTTACCAACCTTTGTTCTCTTGATAAGGAATTGTTTACCCATGATTTCAACCGGAACCTTTCCCTGGCCCAAAAACCGGGCCATGTGCTGGTTATTCCGGTTGCAGGGCAAAACAATGCGGTCATGCCGGAAGGCAAGCTTCCCCGGTTGAGCCGGGTAGTCCTTGAACGCATCCGGATGTTTTTGTCCCGTCATGCCTCCCCCTTTGCCAAAATCAGCGTTGAAAATCCGGTATATGAGCGAATCCGGGTCCGGTGCCGGGTGGCATTCGCCGGGCGGGAGAATCCGGGCCGGGATATCCGCCGGCTGAACCGGGTTCTGTGGGAGTATCTCTCCCCGTGGCATCCCAAAGGATACGGGGGCCGGTTCGGCTGGCAGATCCGGTCCGAGGATGTCATGGCCCATATCAGCGGGCAGCCCTATGTGAACGGGTTGACCCGATTTTCCATGCTGAAAATGACGGATAAGACCCGTGGCTGGTATGGACTTTTCGACACCAGTGACCCGCTTCACACCGGAGAAGCACCTGAACTGATCCAGCCTTTTTATCCCTGGAGCCTTGCCGTACCCGATACCCACCATACCATAGAGACAGTGGAGAGTGCCGTTCCGGAAAAGGGCGAACCGGTAGGTATCGACACCCTTGAAATCGGCACCTCATTTATCATTGACCGTTAGGGCGGACCGGCTGCGGACCGCAAGAAATCCATTGGTGAACGACCATGTCCGAACAGACCAGAAGCACCCTGAAAAATTATTTTAAGATCGGTAGAAAGCCCTCCCAGGCGGCGTTTGAGGATTTAATCGATTCCAGTCTCAACATGATTGATGAGGGGATTCGTAAAACGCCCCAAAGGGGACTGGTCCTCTCCCAGTTGGGGTCAGGCAAGCTGCTGACCCTGGATAAAAAAGATGCGACCACCCAAAGCTGGTCGGTGAGCCTGGATGAGGCAAACACCATAGGTATAGGGATGACGGGCGCGCCCCCGGTGATTCAGCTCGCCCCAAACGGTGAAATCCGTCTCAACGGGGATGCGCTGATGCTCCTGCCCGGCTCAAAGGGCGAAGCCGAAGGGACAGCAAACGACTTGCATGTGAACGGCTGGTCCACATCCACCGGGCGGCGGGGGAATTTTAAGGCCGAGGGCATTGAGCCGCCGGAGGCTGACGGAAAATGGCATGATCTGATAAAAAATATTAATGGCTGCCAGTGCTTCGAGGTGGTGGCCTGTGCGAAAAATACCGGGAAAGATAAATACGCCCTGGTCCACGCCATTGCCATGAATGCGGAGAATCCGGAAAGCATTTTCAACCGGTATTTTAACCGTTCCAATATCTTTCTTGATTTTTTTCGTTCCAAGAAAAAAATTCGTATGACCCATGCCTATTACAACCAGAAATGCGACAAGATCAGGCTGCGCTGGGTCACACCGGATCCGGCTCAGCCCCATCTCTATTCCCTTCAGATCAAAACCAATTGCTGTTACGGGGGGGATACGAAAATCCGCTATCATATTACCCGGCTGTGGGACGATTAGATAGCGGTCAGCCGTCAGCTAATGGCTGAAAGCTGATACCTGACGGCTGATCGCTAAAAAAATGATGAATAAATCACAAGACATACCCCTCTCCTTTGATCGCTTGCGGGAGATGGGCATTGAAGAGATCCAACGGCTTTCCGGAGAGCTCTGGACCGATTATAATCTGCATGATCCGGGCGTGACCATCCTGGAGCAGCTCTGCTATGCCCTGACGGATCTCGGGTACAGGGTCGATCATGATGTGGCAGACATCCTGGCCGGGGAAGACGGCACCATTGATTTTGAGAAGCTCGGGCTCTGCCTGCCCGAGCAGATCTATCCCTGCCGGCCTGTAACCGTCAATGACTACCGGAAATTGATCCTTGATGCAGATCCCCGGATTGATGCCGTCTGGATTGAGCCTGAAACGGACGGGACCCCGCGATACCGCATCCGAATCAAACCCGGCGTATTTGCCCATGGGGACCGGACCTTTAATAAGGCGGTGGTTGAAACGGTCACACGGGTGTACCATCGGCACCGCAATCTTTGCGAAACCTTAAGCGCAATATCAGTGGTGGAGACCCAAAAGGTCACCATGTCCGCAACGGTGGATATCCGTGCAGACGTTTCCCCCGAAGCCGTCCTGGCCCGCATCTATTTTGAAGCCTGCAGAGATATTTCCCCCTGGCCTGAGTTTCAATCATTTAAAACCCTTGAACAAGCGGGCATTCCCCTGGCGAAAATATTAGAAGGGCCGCTGCTTACCCACGGTTTTTTAGATGAAAAGGAGTTTAAAGACAGGGACAGGACCGTCATGAAAGAGGAGATCGGGGCAACGCTTTTATCCGTTGACGGGGTGAGGCAGATAAGAGATCTTACATTTTTAGGGCCGGACCAAAAACCCATTTCCCATTTTAACTGCCGCCATATTCTGGGCCTGCCGGAAAACCTTGATGGCATCCAGGTGAACCTGCGCAGGGATAAAACGCAATTTTGCGTCTCATTCTTCGAGTTTACCTATGAACTGGAACGGCTGTTCGGCACCCATACACAGGTCAGGACACGGTCCAAAAGCATGGCGTCATACCTGCCGCCCCCCCGGGGCAGATACCAGGATATTAAACGGTATTATTCCATCCAGAACCATTTCCCTAATGTGTACGGGATCAATTCATTCGGGGTCCCGTCCTCACAGGGTGCCGAACGGAAAAGCGATGCCCGCAATTTAAAAGCCTATCTTCTCCTGTTTGAACAGGTGATGGCCGATTTTTTAACCACGCTTCACCACCTTCCGGATTTTCTCAGCCTGGATACCGACATGGATCCGGGCGGCTGGTACAGGCCCTTGCGGGAGGATGTCATTCCCAACGGCCGCAGGCTCTATCTTGATGACCCGGGCATTGATGAGGCCTTTGGGGCGGCAGTGAGATCCCAGTTGAATTTTGATGATGTGAAAAACAGGGTGTTTGATATTCTTTTGGCCCTGTACGGGGAATCTTTGACCCAGCCCAACGTGCCGGATGAGCAGCAGCGGATTAAAAACAAGGCCTTATTTTTGAAGCAGATCCAAAGGATCAGCCGGAATCGCGGCGGGGCCGCCAACATCCAGGTTCCTTTGGGTGGCAACAATATCAGCGGCCTGGAACATAAGGCCCGGATACTGGCCGGCCTGGCCCCAGGGGTGAAGTTGTACCTGGTGGAGCATATTCTTCTGTTCCCAAAGGATTCCGAGGCCCGGGCCGATTTGCCCCCTGATTTTTTTCCCAGCCGTGTCAGTGTTGTATTCAGCAAAGCGGACTTTGACGATACCCAGGGGATGGCACAGCTTAAACAGGCGTTTGACCTGAACTGCCCGGCCCATATTTTATGCGGATTTTACGGGTTGGCCCCCGACCTTATGGCGGAATTTGAAAAACGCCACAAACCATGGGCCAAAGCCGTTATGGATAAAGACGCCGGGGAGAGGGACGCCCTTAGCGTCAGCCTGATACATTTTTTGGTGTCTCTGGAACGTTAAGCCTGTTGAACGGCAATCATAAAATAAGGACCCTTGGCGTTCATACCCGTTTTGATTCGGAAGCCGTGGCAATGGAGAGTCAAAAGGCGCTTACCGCTTTTGCAGGGGAACGCTTGCCCCGGATTATGGAAGAGGTGTTTAACAGCCGTTCACGGCCAGGCCTTATCCGCAGGTTTGGCAGGGTTGAACTTGATCTGGGCGCGATTTCCGAGGATGAATTTCCGGACGGTATTGAAGAGAGATTGCGTCAAAAACTTGCGGATTTTTTTGATAATCATCCGGTGCTTAGGGAACCGGTTTTATCCTCGTCAAATTCACGGCAGCTGGCTTTTGGGCAGGCCGAAGAAGAGGCGATTCTTTATTTTCTTGAAAACGGCACGCTTCCCTGGCACGGGCCATTTTCCAATGCAGAGGACATAACGGCATCCCTTGGGAAACGATTGGAGACCCGGGCCGCTTATTTCATTAATCGGCTTAAGGCGCTTCCGGATATCAAAACCATGGTGACGCGCCTGGTCCGCCAGTTTCCCGAAGAGATTCTGGAAAAAATTCTGGAAACGGCCGTTCCGGGCAGGGGCCGGTCGACCCGGGAGGTCATTCAGGGCGTGGCGGGGGGTTATGCTGCGGGGGCTGGTCACCGGGCTGGAAAAGATTCCGGCAGCAGGGCCGGCACTGTTGGGGAAATAAAGGATCATGTATGGGAACATGTGTTGCGGATTACCTTGGGGGCACCTGGTATCTTCCCAGTACTCCTCAAGCTGGCATTATCGCAACATGATTCCCCGGAAGCCCGGCAGGAAATTTCCCGGGTTCTCCAGCGCCTGCCCGGCACCCCTGCCATGGCTTTCGCAGGGGGGGGCCCTAACCAGCCGGACGCTTCGCCCGTGACCCCTTCTTTTTGGGCCAGGAGGTTTCAAAAGGTGATGCAAACATCCGGGAGGCAATCAGACCGTTTGGCTGATCCGGATCTTCCCCGGATCTGGGGGGAGGTCATCCTGCACTGTTTTGACGCCTTGGACGAAGAGAGTCCGGTCAAGCAGGAGGCCGTCCTGACACCTGCTCCGCCGGCGGTATCTCCCTCCCAGGAGTTCTCCGAGGAGGAGCCGAAATTCCGTAAAACCATTACGGATCACCCTGTGGAAAATTGTCCGGATAAGCAGACACATGGAGATCAAATACGCCGGCCCGCTGAAAGTAAATCCATCAATGCCTCCCCAGGAAAAGAGGTACTGAGTGGGGTCAGGCCTAGGGCCGGAGCCGCCACCTCAGTAACCCAAACCGCTAAGGGCGGTGCAGATACGGTAATGACCGGTGCGTTAACGGGAAACAATGCCGGCTCTTTGGAACGGGCCGTTTTAAATACCAGGGTGCAAAAAAATGAGGCCCCGGAGAGCGCAGAGCCGCTTCAATCAATTGTTGGCCGTCATTCTTTTTGGGCCGATAAAACTTACGCTGCGCTTCAAAAAAACGGTGAAAAAACATTTCAGAAGATTGATCCGGATTTCTTCCGGCTTCAAGGAAAGGCGATTTTGCGTGCCTTTGAATCCTTGGCAGACGACGTTTTGACCAAACTGGAAACGGCCCTTAACCCTTTTCCGGTTCCTGTATCACGCCAGCGGGAGAAGAGTGACGGGGAACGTGAAGCCCATGAAACCATTACGGAAAACTCTTTGGACAACTGCCTGGATAAACAGGTGCATGGCGATCAAATACGCCGGCCGGCTCAAGGTAAATCTGTCAAAGAATCTTCAAGAGAAGAAGGAGCCAATGGCGGTTACAATTTGGATAATGGGGGCAGGATTGGGGGTGAAAGCCGCTCTTTAGGAACCGAAATTCCCGAAGATGGGGCAGATGCGGTCATGCCCGGTTTGTCCATGGAAAATAGTGTTGGGCCCACTCATGGCGATTCCCGGAATGGACATCCGGATTCAGGAATTTTGGATGGGGATGTTCCCGGCACCCCAGTACGGAAAGATGAAGCCGCCCGGGAAGATGTGCTGCTTAAATACAGCATTGGCAGGGACGCCTTTGGTGGTGATAAGATTCAAGTTGAGCGCCGAAAATCCGGCAGAAGACCAGTCCGTTCAGCCGATTCGGATTTGCACCGAACCGGGTACGAGGGGATCCTGCACGGCGCTGAATCCCTGGCTGATGGCATTCAAATCAAGCCGGCAAAGGCCCTTAAGCCCTTTTGGGTTCCTGTATCGCGCCAGCGGGAGAAGATTGAGACGGAACTGGAATCCAATCACCCCCTTGGGGATAATCCTTTGGGCAACTGCCCAAATAAACAGGCGCCTGGAGATCAAATACGCTGGCCCGGTCAAGGCAAATCCGTCAAAGACGCTTCAGGAAAAGAGGTCGCCAATGACGCTGAAGAGCCGGATAATGGGTTCAGGATCGGGGCCGGAAGTCCTGCTTTAAGGGATGAACGCATCACGGGCGATGCAGATGCAGGAATGACCCGCCCTTCAATGGAAAACCTTACCGGGTCGCGTCGTGGAGATTTTCGGGGGGGGAATCCGGATTCAGATCTTTTGGACAAGGCCGCGCTCACGTCTGCGGCAAAAAAAGATGAAACCACGGAAAATCCGTTACTGTTTCAGTCAGACGCCGGCAGTCCTTTTGTCAGGTCCGGGGAGATGGGGTATAACGGCCATGGGCCGACATGGCCTGTCAGCGACCGGACCGGTCCCACAATAAACTGTGAAAGTAATTCAGCAACTTGTGGGCATCTTCATATAAATGTATATCTTCAGTGGATACAGCGCCTTTTGGACTGCCTTGGGGCGATGGCGGATAATGATGCGCCTGCCTGTTTCACTGGGGAGGCTTTGCCGGTGATGGGTGACATGATCTTTGACGCTGCAGTCTCAACGCCGAACCCCGAGATGTTCCTGGCAGAGCTGTCGTCCATGGTTGCCCGGCAGGTGGCCGGGGGGGCGGCATCGTTTAAAAAGAGGGGCCGGGTGCCGGTTGAAAAGCTGACCGGGCAACTCCTGCATGGTGCAGAGCCCTTAAAAGCCAGGGGCGATGGGGTCGGCAGACCGGACGACCCGGCATCTGTCTTGACCCGGAATTTTGCCGGCAGGGCTTTGGAGAATCTGTGCCCGGGAACACCCTGGCAGGTTATCCTTTCAAACGCCTGGCGTTGGATTCTTATGGCCGGTACTGCACCGGGCTTTACCGGACCGGATCACACTTCTGATAAAACGGCCGCTTATCTCTCCGTGATGGACAGGGTTTTGTCTTTACCGCCGGAAAAAAGGGCGCCGTTTTCAATCCGGGTTCTGTTCAGGTTTGCAGAACGCATGCAGCTTCCCATTACCCCTTTTCCAGACCTTCCCGGCCTGGAAGCCGAGGCCCAAAGCCCAAAAGCTCAAAGCCCCAAAGCTAAAAGCCCAAAAGTTCAAAGCGGAAACGCTGGTGATTCGAAAATCGGAAAAATCATTGCCCAAGCCTCGGAAACCTACGGGGACTCCGGTTCGGTTTTGGGAGCGTCACGTAACTTCAGGCCGGCGGATCAATCACTGCCCCACCCAGGGCAAGAAGCCCGGAATGTCCCATCCGGTTCTAAACATCGCATTGGTATCCCTTTTGAAAAATTGAACGAATTGTTCCAAAATCCGGTGGTACAAAATAACATACGGTCTACCCTTAACATGGAAGAGGTCTGGGATGTAATACAGGTAATAGTGCATCAAAAGATTCGGAAAAAAGGCTTTGAAACCGTCTTGGAAAAATTTAAGTCAGATGCCTGTATCCAGCAACAGAATTTTTCTGATGACAAACAAAATCAAGACCTGGATAGATTGGCGGATCGATTAAGCCTGATCTTGAAAAACGGGCCTGACCCAAAAGATTTCCTGCTTCGCATACTGACAGGCCTTATATCCGGAGATCCTCACAAAGAACATGGTCCCGGAGAACATCCGGAATCTCCTGTTCCGGGAGACAAAAACCCGGGAACGTCACCGGCCGAAAAAAATTTGGAAAGGGCAGGTGGTGCCCGCCCCACAAGGCATCCGGCCGGAGAACAGCGTGTGGCGGGAGCGGGAAAACATTCTGCCGCGGCGTCCCGGGAATGGGGCCGGAAATCCGAACCGGTTTTTGTTGAAAATGCCGGGATGGTTCTTGCCGGACCTTATCTGTCCATGCTTTTCAAAAAGCTGGACCTGCTTGATAATAAAGCGTTCAAATCCCATTATGCCGCCGAAAAAGCGGTACATATACTGGAATACATGGTCACAGGAGAGCAGTCGGCCCCGGAGTACAGGCTGATGCTGAATAAACTGCTCTGCGGGCTTGAACCGGACCGGCCCATTCATAAATTTTTTTTACTGGAAAAAGCACAAACAGACGTGATCCGGGAGTTGATCCTCAGCATGATTGCCCACTGGAAAGTTCTGGGAAAGACTTCCGTCGAGGGATTCAGGCAATCTTTTTTGACCAGGGAGGGCCGGCTGGAGGCCGGCGAAGATGCCTGGAACCTGGTTGTGGCCCCCAAGCCCTTTGACATGCTCCTTGACCGGATTCCCTGGACATTCTCCCCTATCCGCCTCCCCTGGATGGACCGGGTCCTTTATGTCCACTGGCGGTAACCGTTTGCTGCAGATGTCCCAAACCAAATCTAAACAGGAATATAATTCATGATGAAAACACATCTTATGGGCGCTTTTTACCGGGTTGTCCTTATCCTTTTCTGTCTTGCCTGCTTTTGCGAGGCAACAGCCGCCGGCCTTGAATGGGAAGCGGCGCCCTGTAGCTGCACCCCCAATGCCGATATTCCTGTGATCGGGTATTATGATGCATCCCTGCCCGTTGAATCCGAGAGTGCATCCCCCGATGATGAGAACGGCAAAACAGCCTTTCTGAATTTCTCTTTGCTCACAAGGCTTACCTATGTCTGTAACACCCTGAACCCGGATGGTACACTGGTTTCGTATTGGGACTTTCGCCGGATCAAAAAACGGATTGCCTTGGCCCAAAAGTTTAATACCAAGGTTGATCTGGGTTTAAAACTGTCTCCCCAATTTGAATCCTTTCAAATTCCCGATGAAGAGGAGCTGGAACCCCTGGCCGGGGAAATTTCGGACCGGATTCTGGCGTTTAAAAACGATTTAAAAACCGAATTGTACAGGGAGAGGGTGGAATATGTCAGTAAGATTGTCACCAGCGAATTTTCCGGCGAACTTGGGGCGATTAAGGATGAAATGAGCCAAATGAACGCCGCCTTTATCGAAACGGACCAGGTGAAGGCAAATTTTGATTTGATGAACCGGAAACTCAACGAAACCATAGGGCTGGTGCTGAAAGTCAAGGAGCTTGACGAAATAGCCAAAACGGAAAAGACAAAGGAGCAGTTAAAAGAAGAGATATTTGAGAAGCTTAAACTGAAAAGAAAAGAGGAGCGGTCCCTCTTTGGGAAAATTGTGGACTATATTCTCTTTTTTATCCCTGAAAATTATGAGGATCTTGAGAAACAAAGCGCTTTAGAGGCGGATCAGGAGACCATTGAGAAAAAAGGGGAAATTATCCAAGGGCTCATAAATGAATATGCAGCGGACTATGAGAAATTAACCAGCATGCCTTATTGGAAGGACACGTCCCCGGCGCCTGACCCAGAACCTGAAAAAAAGATTTCAGAAAAGAAAATAGCGTCGCCGGGTGTGTTGATGGAGAGCCTGGCCGTCCTTGAAGCCGGATTAAGGGATTGCTCCTCAGAATTTTGTATCGACAAGTTGGCAACGCTTAAAATTCAGGTTCAAAAGATTATGTCCGGCGCAGGTATTCCGGACGATGTCTCTAAGACCGTCATGGAACACATCAAGATGTCAACCCCGGAAGAGACCGTAACGGCGCCCGAGGCGATCCTGGAAGAAATGAAAGGTGCATTGAAAAAACATAAGGCTGTTATGGATGTCACCCCCAAACCGTGGATATGGAAAACGGATTCAGAATTTGAAATCGCTTCCTTTGTCCAGGACCTCTGGACATTTGTCCGTAAAATGGGGTTTAGCGGTCTTACTTTGGATCTGTCTGAACTTAAATCCAAGGAGAATCCGGGGTTCTTTGAGGACTTGTTATCCACCGTTAAAGGGGCCGGAACAGACAATGACGCTTATATTAATCTTATCGTCAGCAGCCGGATTTTCGATCCGGATTCGACGCCGCCAAAAAAAGACGGCCCTGCCGCCATACTCAGAAATTATGCCGCCTTTTTGAATACCGTTATCGTTAAATTTCCCGGGCCCTGCCCCACTGATACCAGTATGCTTCAACAGACAATCAGCAGGTATATCAATTGGGCCGGGGCCACGGATAAGCTGCTTTTATATCTGAATAAAGATGATCTGGGGCTGTTAAATCCCATGGATGGTGCCACAATGGGGCAGTTGGAAGCGGATGAAGCCGGAATGAGGCTGCTGAAAAAAGATACCCAGGGACTTTGTCTGGACCAGGATGTCTTTATCTCCGATGACGCCTCCAATCCTCCCGATCCGTTTTTGTCGGAATATATTATTGATACCGAAAATATGTTTTTTGTCCGGGAGCTTTTATATAAATTCAATACAAACTACCTGAACCTTTGTGCACTCCTGTGCCCGTTCAAGACCCCCGCATTGGCGTTCATCCGCGTGTTGGCCGTGGTATGGCTTTCAGTCTGGCTGCTCTCTGTATGCTTTAACTGGTTTGACAGTCTATGCGGTCTCAAGGCGTTTCTTTCCAAGCATTTTATTATATTCTGGGGAACAGGGTTGCTGATTGGTTTGTCCTGGCTTTTGGTGGTTTTGTGTGATCCGTTTATGAAAGAGCACCGTGAGGAAGCCTTTTATGCCATTGCCGGGGTTATTGCCATGAAGATAATCCTGGGGATATGGCGGAGCCTGCTCATGGCAAAAAGGTAGAATATAGCCGTCAGGTGTCAGCGGTCAGCCGTCAGGTCTCCGCTGACTGCTGACCGCTAATAGCTCACAGATAAAAAAAGGAGAGATGAGATGCCGAAAACATTTATCCCAAGGCCCAACGTCCGGGACACTCATTCCACCAGGCCTGAATCTAAAGGCAAAATGAGCGCCCGCATTCCTGACAATCGACCGATATCGGCAGTCCAGCGCAAGATTATCCGGACGGTCCAGATGAAATTTACTGAGCCGGAACCTATTCAGGGAAAAGGCATTGCACAAAGAGCTGAATTGGAAGATGAAGAACTGGCCCAGGGCAAGTTTGCTCTCCAGAGGGAAATTGATGACGAAGAAGAGATCCAGGGGAAGTTTAATTCATCTGCACTGCCGGCTCAGAAAAAAGAGAATCAGACGGGACTGCCCGATCACGTCAAGGACGGAATGGAATCGTCCTTTAATACGGATTTTTCCGATGTCAGGGTTCATGCCGATTCCAAAAAAGCAACCCAGGTCGGTGCACTGGCCTATACCCAGGGATCTGATATTCATTTTGCACCGGGGCAGTTCAGTCCGGATTCAGGGGCAGGCCGCCAGCTTCTGGGCCATGAACTGGCCCATGTGGTTCAGCAGCGCCAGGGCCGTGTCCAGGCAACCACAGAGGTGAACGGGATGCCGGTGAATGACAGCGCATCCCTGGAACAGGAAGCAGATATTCTGGGCAGGAAGGCCTGATCATGACCGCTCTATCTAAAAATAAGGCGTTGCTGGTTTGAGTACAATCTCTGATGGCGGTAAAAACAGCACCACACTTGAAAGGGAACTGGCCTGGTTCAACCGGGTGCTGGAAGCCAGGATTGCGCTCTATTTTGAAAATGCCTGCCCGGTTCAATCCATTTATGAAATTCTTCCACCGGGCCTGGACAGGGATGATTCCACCTATGCCCGGTTTGTGAAGTCAAACGGATTTAACTATGATGAGCGCATTATCCTCATACTCTCACTGATCCCCCACATTCGTCCCCATCTTCTGGATACTTTTTTTATACATAATAAGAACTTTGACCGGCCCTTTACTGAGTTCGGCGGGTGGAAGGGCATGAGCCACGGCGGTTTTCTCCCCACAGGAGAGACGGCATCATTCATCCTGGCCGCAGGCGACCTGGACAAACGATTTGAACTCATGACCCTTCTGGGGAGCGACCACGGATTTGCAAAACAGAACATACTGAGACTTGAAAACAACAGCAGGCACGAACCCTTTTTCAGCGGAGCCCTTGTGATCTCGGCCGAATATCTCAGTCTGTTTACTACAGGCGCCGCCCATAAACCGGATTATAATATCGCGTTTCCTGCCAAGCTGACGACCACCCGGCTCACTTGGGAGGATCTTGTCGTTCCGGGCCAGGTCGCTGAGCAGATTGAGCATATTAATTGCTGGATCCGGCATACCGGCACCATCATGGATGAGTGGGGATACGACAGGGTACTAAAACCCGGATACCGAAGTCTGTTTTACGGCCCGCCCGGCACAGGCAAAACCCTGACGGCAACCTTGATCGGCCAGGGGGTGGGAATGGATGTGTACCGGATTGATCTTTCAATGATCGTGTCCAAGTATATCGGTGAAACGGAAAAGAATCTGGCCAATGTGTTTGACCAGGCCGAAAGTCGTGACTGGATACTTTTTTTTGATGAAGCCGATGCCCTTTTCGGAAAAAGAACCCAGGCTAACTCATCCAATGACCGCCATGCCAACCAGGAGATATCCTATCTTCTCCAGCGTATCGAAGATTTTCCCGGTTTGGTGATTCTGGCCACCAATCTGAAATCGAATATTGATGACGCCTTTGCACGGCGTTTTCAGTCCTTGGTTTACTTCCCCGAACCCGATGCCGAAGATCGCCTGCAATTGTGGCAAAGGGTTCTAAGTTTAAATCATCATAATCTGGATGAGGACGCCGTCAGGCAAATTGCGACCAAATACCGGCTGACGGGCGGTGCCATTGTGAATGTGTTAAGGTATGCTGCCGTCCATGCCCTCAGAAGGGACCGGCGCCGGATCGAACAGGGCGATTTGATCAAAGGCATATCCAGGGAATTGGTCAAGGAAGGCAAAACACCCTGACGGGTCTTATTGTTCCAGGCAAATAGGCCTTTTAGCGGGGCGCGAACGGGGAAACAGGTGCTTGTGCAAAAGAGTTGAGAGCCCCTGGCGGCTGATGCCGGCAGGGGTTTTGCTTTTTTGAAAAAAAGATATCCGGTTGTGAATGCATGAGGGATTGCTCAAAGAATACTTGAAAATTAACGCTGGTCTGGGATAAAATTAAACTCTTTTTCAGGCGCCTTTGAGCCTGAAGTTTAGGGTGCCTCTACTAATTAGAATTTTGGTTTGA
>JAKSBO010000956.1 GCA_022361095.1 Desulfobacterales bacterium
AATGTCTTTGTCTTCAAAAAAGTTCTGACCGGCCCCTTCGGCCACAATGATTACCGCATGTTTTCTTAGGGCAAGGCGCCGCTCTATAGCGGCCAGAAGTCCGTTTTCCCCATGCAGCAGGATCTCCTCTTCGGGAATCAGCACAAAGTTGGCATCGGGTTGGGCCAATGCGGCTGTGGCTGCCAAAAATCCGGAATGCCTTCCCATGAGCTTGATCAAGCCGATACCGTTTGGGTAGGCCTCGGCTTCGTTATGCGCACCCTTAATTGCGAGGGTGGCCACATCCACGGCTGAATCAAAGCCAAAGGAACGGGAAACCAGGAAAATATCATTATCAATGGTTTTAGGAATGCCAACCACGGAAATTTTTAACCCACGGTTTAAAATTTCATCACCAATGGCCTTGGAGGCCATCAGGGTTCCGTCACCTCCCACCATGAAAAGCAGCCCCACCCCAATACGTTCCAGGCAGTCAACAATTTCTCCGATATCCTGTCCCCCCCGGGAAGAGCCCAGTATGGACCCTCCGGTATTTTGAATGCCCGATACCCGTTGGGGGGTCAGTTCAATCAGGTCGTGCCCGAATTCCGGAATAAAGCCCTGGAGTCCGTAGCGGGCACCATAAATAGTTTTGACACCATACACATGGTACAATTCAAGCACTAACGACCGGATAATGTCGTTCAGTCCGGGGCACAGTCCACCGCAGTTGGCCACCGCGCATTTGAGTTTACTGGGGTCAAAGTAAATTTTTTCCCGGGGACCGGCCAGTTCAAAACTGGGTGTGTTGTCTTGGCTTTCCTCAAAAATTCGGTCAACCCTGACATCAACGCTGATTTTGTATTCATCTTTAATGAACCGGATTTTACCGCCACAGGCCGACCCTTCAAAAGCCAAGGGGGATGGAATCCGGGGGGGGCCTAAGACGGGAATGGCGGTGTTGATATCCAAATTTTTCATTGAGTCCCTCCATTAAATTTAAAGGTTCCCTTTCCCAGGATATCATGGAGATGCAGCAGCCCTTTAAGGCAACCTTTCTCCCCAAGGATAGGTAAAACCGTAATTTCATATTTTTCCATTAAATTCAGGGCGTCATATAAATAAGAGTCAGGGAATAGATGTCTTGGGGATCGGGTCATTAACTCATCTACAAGAAGGGTGTCGGCTGCACCGCCCCCGCTTGCAATCCAATGCCGGACATCCCCGTCAGTAAGTATTCCCATCAGTTTGTCCGCCGGGTCAAGTACAAAAACCGCACCCAGGCGGTGGGTATCCATGCAGGCAAGGGCCTGGGACATGGTGGCTCCTGATTGCACGAAAGGAACGCCTGATTTTTCAAGCATCAGTTCGCTGACCTTGCCGGCCAAGCGCTGGCCCAGGGCACCCCCGGGATGGGAACGCATGAAATCAGTTTTTTTGAACTTTTTCTTTTTTATCAGGGCCACGGCAAGGGCGTCGCCCATGGCCAGTTGGGCTGTGGTTGAACAGGTCGGTGCCATATTCAAGGGGCAGGCCTCTTGTTTTACACCGGTGTCGATGAGCATATCGCAGAATCTTGCCATGGTGGATTCGGGCTTTCCCGTAAAGCCTGCAATTCTGCAGCCCACTTCCCGGATCACGGGTAAAAGTTGGTTAAGCTCTCCTGTTTCACCTGAGTTTGAGATGGCAATGAATATATCATTTTGGCTGACCATGCCAAGGTCGCCGTGAACCGCTTCAACCGGATGAAGAAACATGGCGTTGGTGCCCGTGCTGCTTAAGGTGGCGGCAATTTTTCTTCCGATTAAGCCTGATTTTCCAATTCCTGAAATGATGACCCTTCCTTTGGCATTGCAGATTGAATTGACTAAGGTTTTAAAATCAGTATTAAGTTTTTCAATAAGGTCCAGTAGGGCCTGGGCTTCCATTTTCAGAACTTGCACAGCGTCGTCTATGATCATTGGTTTTTCCGGGTTGTTATATTACTAAAAATAGGCTGGATCTGGTTAAGGTTATGAGATTTCCTGATTCAGGCATTATACATCAGAATAGATCCGCCCACAAGAGATAGCGTTTAAATATGCCAATGAACAAATATTTGTTTAAAAATAATTAGTTGACAATTAAAGGGTTATTATGATAGGTCGTTACGGTTTATTTACCCAGCTTTAGACAAAAAACGGTTTTTTAATTTAGATAATACCTAATGACTAAATAATATAACAATGAAACAGGAAGACGATTATGATTTGTACAACTGTTAGAGACGGTCAGGATTGTGTGTTCATGACAGCCAAGGGCTGCAGCTTTAATGAAGGCAGCTGCTTTCCCATTATTGATGAATGCAAGGGATGCCAGAGAAGCGCTGAGTTTGCCACAGGTGTTTATTGTGCAGCTGCGCCTGATCCCTCTTTGAAGTGGAAGAACGGCAATTGCAATATGGCCACCCATGTTAAAACCGCCACCGAAACCAAGAAACAGAAACTTAACCCCATCAAGGCATCCAAACGAAGATAACGCAACCGATTCAATGCACGTAAAAACTCTGCAGTTTTCCTTGGACTTCCTTAGGTCTGGCTGCAGGGTTTTCTTTTTTTTGGTGCAAATTTTTAAGGCCATGGCCCTTATCTATTGAATTGGATAATACTATAATTTAACAGGTTAAATCATGAATCCCAATGCGCAGGAACTGAATAACATTATTGAACAGGCTGCTCCCCATGTATATGAAATGCTCTCAGACATGGGAAAAAAATTGTTTTACCCAAAAGGTATTTTAACCCAGAGTGCTGAAGCAAAGGACAAGGCGGACAAGGTCAATGCCACCATTGGTATCGCTAAGCAGGGCAGTTGCGTTTTCAGTCTCTCTTCCGTAACAAAATACATCACCCGGATTGAGCCGAATAATTACCTGCCTTATGCGTCCTCATTCGGGTTGCCCCAGCTGCGCAAAAAATGGCTAAAGGAAATGTATGTTAAAAACCCGTCACTTCAAGGAACCGCCCTAAGTCTGCCTGTTGTCACATCCGGTATTACCCATGGGGTTTCTATTTTTTCGGACATGTGGGTAAATGCCGGCGATGTTATTGTTATGCCGGATATGATATGGGGCAACTACAATATGATTTTTTGCGTCCGCAACAGTGCTCGGTTTGTTACATATAAATCCTATGACGACGCCATGACTCATTTTAATCTGGAAGATTTTGAGCGTGTGGTCAGGGAACAGGCGGAACAAAATGATAAAATCATTATCATGCTGAACTTCCCCCACAACCCAACCGGATATGCCCTGAGCAAAACAGAGGCGGCCCGTGTTGCCGAGATTCTTATTGATGTGGCCCAAAAGGGCACGAATGTTGTGGCCGCTTGTGATGATGCCTATTTTGGACTGTTTTTTGAGGAAGAGACAGAAAAACAGTCTTTGTTTGCAAGGCTTGCGGGTAAAACGAGCAGACTATTGGCTGTTAAGCTCGACGGCCCCACCAAGGAAGATTATGTGATGGGATTCAGAACCGGATTTACCACTTACGGGATTGCCGCAGACAACAATCTTGAAGGGGTGTATGATGCCTTGGAAAAAAAGACGGCTGGATGCATCCGGGGCAATATTTCAAATTGTTCCCATTTAAGTCAGACTATTCTTGTCAAGTCCATGGAAGACAAAGAGTATGATGCCTGTAAGCAGGAGAAATTTAACCTGCTCAAATCCAGGGCCATGGCCATCAAAGAGGTGCTTAAAGATCCTAAATATACCCAAGGGTTTGATGCCTACCCGTTTAATTCTGGATATTTTTTGTGCATCCGTGTTAAAGGTGTGGATGCAGAAGAGTTAAGGCTCCATCTGCTTGAAAACTATGGTACCGGCTTGATCTCCATTGGGGAAGATAATCTTCGGGTGGCTTTCTCATGTCTGGAAGAAACAAATGTGAAAACTTTATTTGACATTATTCTCTCAGGGATCAATGATCTAAGAAAATAAAAAAATTTGTGGAACATGACAACGGGGCGGATTAAAGATGTGGCGGTTTCATTGGCGTTAACCTGAGCCGGATATTGAAATGGCATGATTTGTTGCATAGAACGATTTTATCGGGACAAGCGACCCAGGGGCATAAATGAACTCAAGCAGGAAAAGCAGTGTTGATCTCAAATATGCCGGCAAATGGGTGTTCTATTTTGTTCTGATTGGCATTATGTCCGGTCTTGGTGCGGTTCTGTTTCATTATTTGTGCGGCCTTGGCATGCACTATTTTTTAGACATGATGGCCGGCTTCAGGCCCCAGGGGCCTGCAGGCGAACATCTGTTGCTGCCCCATACGGATACACCGTTCAACAGGTGGGTGTTATTACTATTACCGGCATTGGGCGGTCTTGCCTCCGGGTGGCTTGTTTATACCTTTGCCCCGGAGGCAGAGGGACATGGTACGGATGCCGCAATCGACGCCTTTCATCAAAAGGGCGGTATTATCCGTTCCCGGATTCCGATTATCAAAACCATTGCCTCCACCATTACGCTGACCACCGGCGGATCAGGGGGCAGGGAAGGTCCCATTGCCCAGATCGGGGGGGGATTCGGTTCTTTTCTGGCCACCCGGTTCAACCTGTCTGAGCGGGAGCGGTGCATCATGATGGCTGCAGGCATTGGCGCCGGGGTGGGCAGTATCTTCAGGGCCCCCCTGGCGGGCGCGCTCTTTGCCGCAGAAGTGCTCTACCGTGATCCTGAATTTGAATCTTCGGTCATCATTCCGGCAGGCATCTCCTCTGTGGTGGCCTATTGTACCTTTTGCCTGTTTTTCGGATGGGGGTCGCTTTTTGAGTCCCCGGCATTCAAATTTGACAATCCATTGCAGTTAGGGCCCTATCTTGCCCTCTCCGTGGTGCTGGTTCTCACCGGGGTTTTATATATAAAAGTATTTTACGGGACCACGCATCTGTTTCGGAAACTGAAAATCCCAAATCATATCAAACCCGCCGTTGGTGGCCTTGTGACAGGCGTCATCGGTTTTTTTATGCCTTACACCCTGGCTTTTGGGTATGGCATGGCCCAGGAGGCTATTTTTAACCAAATCGCCATCCCCGTGCTTTTGGGGCTTGCCCTGGGAAAGATTTTTACCACCTCCTTTTCCATTGGCTCCGGCGGGTCCGGCGGTGTATTTGGGCCTTCGGTGGTCATCGGCGGTGCCATGGG
>JAKSBO010001079.1 GCA_022361095.1 Desulfobacterales bacterium
TTTCGGTATTGAAGACACCTCGGATGCCCTGTACCAGGTGGCGGTGCACTTTAAGAAAAACACTGGGATTCTGAAAAAGACCCGGGAGCTGATCAAAAAAGAGGTCCGGGAGATCGTTCCCCGCCTGGAGGCCATGAAAAAAGACCTTGAAGGCAAAAAGGCGGCCATTTACGTGGGCGGCGCGTTCAAGGCGTTCTCTTTGATCAAGGCCTTGAAAACCCTGGGCATGGAAGTGGTCCTGGCCGGCTCCCAGACCGGGACCAAGGAAGATTACGAGGTGCTCCGGCAGATGTGCAACCAGGGCACCGTGATTTTAGATGACTCAAACCCCCTGGAACTGGCCAAGTACTCCGTTGAAAAGGATGCGGACCTGTTCATCGGCGGCGTCAAGGAACGTCCCATTGCCTATAAAATGGGCATCGGGTTCTGCGACCATAACCATGAACGGAAAATCCCCCTGGTGGGCTTTGAAGGCATGGTCAATTTTGCAAAAGAAGTACACGGAACCGTTACAAGCCCGGTATGGGATCTTGTACCCAGACGCCAGAACCCAACCGGAAAGGAAGGTGCGATATGACCCCGGGCAGACCGTATAAAGAGACACCCTCATACACCCCCACCCAGAATGCATGCAAAATGTGCACACCCCTCGGGGCCACCCTGGTGTTCCAGGGCATTGAAGGCTGCGTGCCCCTGCTTCACGGCTCCCAGGGCTGTTCAACCTATATGCGGCGTTACCTGATCTCCCATTTCAAAGAGCCCGTGGATATCGCCTCCTCCAACTTCACCGAAGAGACCGCCGTATTCGGCGGCGGGGCCAACCTCAAGCTGGCTATTGAAAACGTGGCCCGTCAGTATGCCCCTTCCATGATCGGGATCGCCACCACCTGCCTGTCCGAAACCATTGGGGATGACGTCCAGTTGATATTGAACAGCATGGACAATGCCATCAACGGTACGGCCCTGGTCCATGTCTCAACCCCTTCTTATACGGGCACCCATGTGGACGGATTCCATGGCGCCGTAGCCGCCGTTGTGGACCGGTTCAACCCGGCGGGCAAGCGAATTGTTTACCGGCCCAAGAAAAAGAAAAAAATCAACCTGTTCCCCGGTATGCTTTCCAATGAAGACCTGCGGCATTTAAAAGATATTTTTACCGATTTTAATACCCCCGTGACCATTCTGCCCGATTATTCCGAGCGGCTGGAAGGGCCGTCATGGCAGGAGTACCAGGCCATCCAGAAGGGGGGGACAACCATCTCCGCCATTGAAAAGATGAATGTGGCGGTTCACAGCATGGAGTTCGGCGCCGTACTGGCCCTGGCCGCAGAAAACGGCCAGGAGACTGCCGGGGATATCCTGAACAAACGCTTTGGCGTCCCCTGCACCCGCCTGCCCATCCCCATGGGGGTCAAGGCCACGGACCGCTTCCTGGAGATCATGTCCCGGATCTCGGGACGGCCCATCCCCGAACGGTACAGGAAAGAGAAATGGCGCCTGGTGGATACCTATGTGGACGGCAATAAATATGTCTCCAAAAAACGGGCATTGATTTACGGGGAAGAGGATTTTGTGGTCTCCATGGCAGGGTTCCTTGCCGAAGTGGGCATCATCCCCGTGCTCTGCGCCTCGGGCGGTAAAAGCAAGACCTTTAAAAAAGCCCTGGAAGATATCCTGCCCGACACCATCATTGAACAGGCCGTCATCCAGAACGACATGGATTTTACCTGCATGGAAGAGACCGCCGCCGCCATGCCCGAAGAGCTGCGGCCCGAAATCATCATCGGCAACTCCAAGGGCTATGCCATGGCAAGGCGCCTGAAAATCCCCATGGTCCGTGTCGGCTTCCCCATCCACGACCGGATAGGGGGCTCTCGCATTCTGCACGTGGGATACAAAGGGGCCCAGCAGTTGTTTGACACCATCGTCAACGCAATTTTAACGGCAAAACAGACCGAATCCAGAATCGGATACTCATATATGTAGATAGTTCCCGTAGAAAACTCTCCCCTTTTGCCAACGAGGAAATCGGGAAAATTGACCGTTTTTCTACAGAAACTAAATAAGGAAAGTTATAGATCATGATGAATATAGAGAATCACCCCTGTTTTAATAAAAAGTCCTGCAAGGATTTCGGCCGGGTCCACCTCCCGGTTGCGCCGGCCTGTAACATCCAGTGCAATTTCTGCAACAGAAAGTTCGACTGTGTCAATGAAAGCCGCCCCGGGGTCACCTCCTCCATTCTGAGCCCGGACCAGGCCATGGACTACCTGGCAGAGGTTGTTGCGGCCAAACCCAACACATCCGTTGTGGGTATCGCAGGCCCCGGCGACCCCTTTGCCAACGGCGACAAAACCATGGAAACCCTGACCAGGGTCCGCGCCGCCTACCCGGACATGCTCTTGTGCGTGGCCACCAACGGCCTGAACATCCATCCCTACCTGGATGAGCTGAAAGCCATCAACACCACCCATGTGAGCATCACCATCAACGCCGTGGACCCCGAAGTCGGCGCCAAAATCTACGCCTGGGTCAGGGACGGCAAACGTTCCAAGGGGCCGGTTGAGGGCGCTAAAGTGTTGTTGGAACGCCAGCTTGCCGCCGTTAAAGGCCTGAAAGAACGCGGGATTATGGTTAAAGTCAACGCCATTCTTTTGCCCGGCATAAACGACGATCACATGATAGAGGTGGCCAGGACAATGGGTGAGATGGACGTGGATATTTTCAACATCATGCCCTATTTCCCCACCAAAGGCGCACACTTTGAAGAGATGCCGGAACCGGCCAAAGATCAGGTTAGGGAACTTAGAAAGGCGGCCCAGGTTTTTGTGCCCCAGATGACCCATTGTAAACGCTGCAGGGCCGATGCCGTGGGTCTGCTGGATGATCCCCTGAACCAGAAGCTCATGGACCGGCTCACCTACCACGCCACAACACCCATCCCCTTGTCAAGCGCGCCCAAGTATTGCCACGAAGACGGCTGCTGTGACGAAGATGCCTATGCGTTCAATGCCTCGGCCCCAAGACCCTATGTGGCCCTGGCCACCCGGGAAGGCGCCTTGATCAACCAGCACCTGGGCGAGGCCGAAGAACTGCACATCTATGACTTGAATCAGGAGACACCGGCATTTGTGGAGACCAGAACCGTGCCTAAACCGGGTGCCGGCAATGCCAGGTGGCACAACCTTGCCCGGACCATTAAGGATTGCCACACCATCCTTGTGTCCGGTGTGGGGGAAACCCCCAGACAAGTGCTGGGTGCCATGGGATTTACCATCCATGAACTCAACGGCATGATTGACCTTGTGCTCATGGCCATTAAAAAAGGTGAGTCCCTGGATCATCTCATTGTCCGGTCACAGACCTCCTGCGGGGAGTGCAGGGGCACCGGAACCGGATGTATGTAACCGTGTTTGAACGAATCGTCACCCACCTGCGGCGTTGCAATACAATCTGCAATCCTCACAACCTGCCAGGTTGCTCCGGTTGCAAATTCTATTGCGCCTTGCATCTGGGCAACGCTTCATCCAAACCCAACCACCGAATAAAAAATTGTTGATAGATCAAATAAAAGAATAAATTTTTAAAGGAGCAAAAATGAACAAGCCCGAAAAACACATCCTCGTATGCGCAAGCTTTCGTCCCAGCGGAGAACCCAAGGGCAAATGCCACAGAAAAGGGTCCGGAGATTTTCTGGCCTACATTGAAAATGAAGTGATCGACAGGGGCCTTGAAGAGGTGCTGGTCTCTTCCACCTGCTGTTTGAAACAGTGTGATGACGGTCCGGTCATGGTGATTTATCCCGATAATATCTGGTACGGCAATGTGGAGAACGAAGAGGCCATTGACACTATTTTAGATGCCATGGAAGACGGCGAACTGGCAGAGGATTATTTATTGTAATGAAGACCCATGCTCAGCGGGTTTGGATGGTAGACACCACCCTTCGGGACGGGGAACAGGCCCCGGGTGTCTTTTTCCGGCCCCTGGAAAAACTGACCATTGCAAGCCGGCTTGCCGAATGCGGGGTTGACGAGATCGAAGCGGGCATCCCCGCCATGGGTGAGTCTGCATGCAAAGAGATTGAAGCCATTGCCCGGCTGAACCTGCCCACCATGCTCACGAGCTGGTGCCGGGCAGTCAAAAAAGATATTGAACTGGCCGTTGGCTGCAACACCCCTGGGGTGCATATCAGTTTCCCCACATCGTCCATTCTGCTCAAGACCTTTGAAAAAGATGAGAACTGGGTGCTTGGGACTTTGGATGACACCGTCCGGTTTGCAAGGCAATATTTTGACCAGGTCTCCGTGGGCGCCCAGGACGCCACCCGCACGGACATGGAATTTCTTTTACGGTTCTGCCAAAGATCCATGGCATTGGGCGTTCACCGGGTTCGGCTTGCCGATACCGTGGGGATGATCACCCCGTCCGCCCTCATGGATATGATCGAAACCCTTTTGATCCGGCTGCCCGGCCTGGCGTTGGAGTTCCACGGGCACAACGATCTTGGCATGGCCACGGCCAATGCCGTGTCTGCCGTGGATGCCGGGGCCAAGGCCATCAGCGTCACGGTGAACGGCCTTGGGGAGCGGGCAGGCAATGCCCCCCTTGAAGAGACAGCCATGGCCCTGTTCGGCATCGGGGCCAGAAAGAGCAAGATGCGCCTGTCAGGGCTTACCCGGCTGTGCAATACCGTGGCAAGATACTCCGGGCAGCAGATCCATCCGGCCAAACCCATTGTGGGCTCACGGATATTCTCCCACGAATCGGGTATCCACTGTGCCGGCCTTTTGAAAAATAGACAGTCCTATGAATTATATGACCCCAAACAGGTGGGACGGTGCAGCACAAGACAGATGGTGTTGGGGGTGCACTCCGGGTCAGCCGCCATCATGCATGCCCTGGCGCACCGCAATATCCGTATTGATGCCGATGCCGCCCAAAAGTTGCTGCCCCGGGTCCGCGCTGCGGCGGCCGGAACAAACAAGCCCGTATCCCCGGAACTGCTTGAATCCATCTATCACCGGACCTTGTGTACCGGGCACTAGGGCGTATAAAGCGGTTCAATTTTGGTGGCGTCGTAAAAAGTCTTTGGTCTACTGGATTATGAGGACAGATCAGGTGCTCGACATGTTTGTATGTAAGCCTTCTTCTCCCTTGGCTCTTCTCCCCCTGGCCGGACCCATGCCGTGTAGGCCTAAGGCTTTTTACGACGCCATGAAAGACAAAAATTTTATCGGCGTGTTGAAAGCGATTTTTGTCCCGGCCAACATTCAAAACAACCAATCAAGGGTGCCGGCCGGGATAAGGCCCATCAATGGTTTAGAATTTTTGTTCGTATTCAAGGCGTGTCAATGGGCGCATATTAAACATATGTGCCCATTGACACAACCAAGAAGACGGATGAAAAGGTAAACCATAGGGCAGGTTGTATTTTGAACTTGGGCCTAAGGTTCAGCGCTACAGCTTTTCTTTAACAGATTTGATCTTGTCATCAATGCCTTGTTTTCGGTCGGTCCTGGTGCCCAGTTTAATGGTTGTTGTTATTCTCGGGGCGCCCATGTTATGGATTTTTTCATGGCACGCTTTAACAGCTTGAAAGACCGTGTCCCAGTCTCCTTCAATGTTGGTGCCATAGGCGTGCAGGCTTGATTTCAGTCCTGCCTCCGTAATGACCTCATGGCATGCCGCAACATATTTGGATACAGATAAACCTACGCCCAGGGGAACAATACAAAGATCAATAATCACATTCATTTTGAGCCTCCTTATTAGTTGTTTAACGGGGATATTGTGTACCGAAATAAAATATTTTTAAAGCCCATCTAGGTTTTTCTTTGCAAAATAGCCTATGGAAGCACTGAGACCGACAACAATCAGGGAACCTGCATTGTGTGTCACGGCGCCCCATACCGGCGTCAGCCACCCCATGGATCCTGAAATAACTGATCCCAGGTTAATCAGGAAACTGACAGCGATACAAATTTGAATTGTACGGCGCAAGGTTCGCCCCAATGAAAACAGATAGACCAGATTCTCCAGGCGGTCATTCATCAGTACGATATCTGCGGTATCAAGGGCGGCGTCAGATCCGTTTAATCCCATGGCAATCCCCGTATCGGCAGCTTTTAGGGCAGGGGCGTCATTCACACCATCTCCCACATATACCAGCATGCCCCTGTCATACCCCTGGATGAGACGCAGTTTATCCGCCGGAGACTGCCGTGCCCAGACCGTATCAATGCCGATTTGATCACAAAGCATTTTAACCGGCGCGTCCTGGTCCCCGGAGAGGACAGCAAGGTCTTTAATTCCCTGCGATTTCAGTTGTCTAATGACCTTTGCCGCAGCGGTCCGGGGCTGGTCCTGCATGTAGATCCAGCCCGCTGTCTGCTGATCGATCCTGATTTCGACACAGGTATATCCGTTGTCGGAAAATTTATCCGATGCCATGATTTCAACAGCCTGTCCCGCGACATTTCCGCGAATACCCCGGCCGGGGATATTGATGATGTCCCGGGCATCAGGGATGTTTAACTCCCAATCCCGGGCTTTTTGAACAATGGCCCGGGCCAGGGGATGATTCATTTTCAGTTCCAGGGCCCCTGCGATCCGTATCAAATTTTTTTTGTTCATGCCCGCCTGTGCGCAGACCACCTCTTTGACTGCGGGCTCTCCACTGGTCAAGGTCCCTGTTTTGTCAAAAAATATCCCAAGGGCTTTGCCCATATTCTCCAGGTAAATACCGCCTTTGACCAAAATACCGTGCCTGGAGGCGTTGCCGATGGCAGACACCGTAGCCACGGGCCCTGCGAGAATAAAAGAGCAGGGGCAGCCCACAATGAGCACGGTAATGGCCCGTTCTATATCCCGGGTAATAATAAAGGTCAGCAGCGCACATGACAGAATAACCGGCGTAAACCATCCGGCATACCGGTCAACAATTTTGGCTGATTGGACTTTGGACTGCTCTGCCGCAGTCACCATGGATATGATTTTTCCCATGGTTGAATCCCGGCCCACCCGCTCGGCCCGGACCCGGATAAAACCGTCTGTGTTCAAGGTCCCTGCCCAGACCTCGTCTCCCGGGGCTTTGGGCTTTGGCACCGATTCCCCCGTAACAGCGGATTCATCCACGGCGCAGGCCCCGTCTGTCACGGTTCCATCCACTGGGATAACCCCGCCGGTCTTCACAAGAAGGATATCCCCCCGGGCAATTTGAGAGACCGTCACCGTCACTTCTTCCCCGTTTTTTTCAAGGAGTGCTGTGTCCGGCGTCATTTGCACCAGCGACTCAATGGCGTTACGTGCCGAATCGCTTACCGCCTCTTCCACCAGGGCACCGGCCACCATAATGGACGAGACGACAGCCGCCTCAAGGAAATTGCCGGTAACAATACAGGCGACAATGGCGATGGATACCAGTTCATCCACATTGACCTGGCGTTGGGCAATACCTTTAACAGCCTCAATAATAATGGGTACCCCATTGATCAAAATCGATATCATGAGAATCATATCCATGACACTGACGGCCGGCAGAGGTTGCAGATAGATGTCCTTTGCCAGGTAGGCCCCAGGTATCAAAAAAGCACCGACGGCAGTTCTGATAAAGTCTTTTGATGAAAAGATCTCCTTATACACGTTTAAATTCGCATGCCTTCTAATCATTTTAGCGCTCCATATCGTTTGAGTTTCAAATAATTTGTAAATCAAGCTATGTGGCAAATAACTTGATTTATATTGATTGTCAAGTATTTTGATTTTCAAAGTTTTGGTTGTCAGGGAAGGGACACCGTGATAGAGAATGAATATATATTAATATCTTTAAGGGGCCGGCGTAGGAATGGATTTGGACTATCTTGCAAAAACGATTGTGGAATTTTACGAAAAATTGTCATCGTGGGAGGATGCCGTTGTCAGAGACACCGGATTGACAACGGCCCAGGCGCACACCATAGAAATTATTGGGCATTCAGGGCCCATCAGGATGAAAGACCTTGCCCATAGAATCGGTGTGACCACTGGAACGTTGCCTGTGGCAATAGATAAACTTGAAAATAAAAAAGTGCTTGAAAGAAAGCAGTGCAAAACGGACAGAAGGGCTTACCTCATTGAATTGACGGATGCGGGCCAGGCATATTTCAAGCAGCATCATAATTTCCATATTAAAATGACCCAGGAGATCGTAGCGGATTTAACCGATGACGAGCAGGAGATCTTCGGCAGGATTCTTGAAAAGATGGTTAAAAAAATTTAGCCTGGCCCCAGGCTTATCCATGCATTCAAGGCACACGGCGTGACTGAACGCTGCCTGTGAGTGCATCTCTATGTATGCTTCAAGCAGGTTCCCATTCCTTTGTCATTCCCGGTTTTTTACAACGGACATAGATTGACAGCAGGCCCCCTTGATCTGTGGTTCTGATTTTGATTTTTACGCTTATCATCCTATTTCTTGTTCCGACTATATTTGTGTGGCAAAATTTTTCTGTTTGTTTTATAGAAGGAGACGGCTTAGATGTCTTCAAAAAGATCAATGAATACATTATGTGTATCATTTTTCTTATTTCCGAGAGACTGCCTTATAAAAATCGGAATCTTTTTGAAGGCAACGTTTATAATTTGGATATTGATCTCAATGTTCTGTACCACCGCTTCCGGCCACGCGTTTCATATATATCCAATTATGGGCTTCAAATCTTATAGGGCTCTATTTTTAAGTTTTTTATTTTTTTATCAGCCACGGGCTGACCTGACATATCAACTGCCGGGCATAACCCAACAATAAAGCATGGAAGATCTGAGTAACTTCCCCGGACTTTCTTATAACGGCCACGGGCCGACCGGGTCTATCAGCACCCAGGCTCGCCCACAACAAAACAAGAAAAAAACTTAGTAACTTATTGGTTCTTTCATATAAAAAAATCATGGTAAGCAAGAAACTTGAACACGAAAA
>JAKSBO010001139.1 GCA_022361095.1 Desulfobacterales bacterium
AGGCCCATATGGATCTTTACAACATTCTGCTCCAGGTTATGGACTATGCCACGCTTACCGACAATAACGGCAAATCCGCTGATTTCAGAAACGTGATCATTATCATGACCTCCAATGCCGGGGCCAGGGAAATGAGCACCAACAGCATCGGGTTTAGGTCACAAAACGCCAATACCGATTCCCAGAGCATAAAAGCGGTGAAAAACACCTTTAGCCCGGAATTTAGAAACCGTCTTGACGGCATTGTCCAGTTCAACCATTTGTCTGAAAAGGTCATGGAACTGATTGTGGACAAAAACATGAAAGAGCTCAAAGCCATGCTCAGTGACCAGGGTATCTCTTTAAGTTACTCCGCCCCTGTCCGGGCACACCTGGCCCAAAAAGGCCATGATCCCAAATTTGGTGCAAGACCCTTGGCACGCCTGATCCAGACCGAAATTAAAGATAAGCTTACAGATGAGATTCTTTTCGGACAGCTTTCAAAGGGAGGCAAACTCTCCATCGGGTTAAAGGACGGGAAACTGACATTTAATATTAAATCCAGCTGATGCCGCTTTTCAGGCTGTCTGAAAGAATTGAGTTTCCGCCGGCTTGGCTGGCACGGCCTGACGGGTTGCTATGTATCGGGGGAGACTTGTGCCCAAATCGCTTGACCCTGGCGTACAAACGGGGGGTTTTCCCCTGGTTTTCCAACAGCGAACCCATTCTCTGGTGGTCCCCTGACCCCCGGCTGGTTCTTTTCCCATCGAACATCAGGGTCTCAAAAAGCTTAAGAAAAATCATTCGAAAGGATTGTTTCTCCATTCGAATCAATACCGCGTTTGAGCAGACAATTGTGGCCTGTTCCCACCCCAGGCAGGACAAGCCCGAAGGCACCTGGCTGGTGGATGAAATGATTGATGCCTATACCACTTTGCACAAAATGGGGATTGCCCACTCTGTGGAAGCCTGGAAGGGAGAACATCTGGTCGGGGGCCTGTACGGGGTCAGTTTGGGAAAAATCTTTTTTGGGGAATCCATGTTTTCCCGGGTATCCAATGCATCCAAGGTTGCACTGGTAGCACTGGCCCGGGAACTAGCGCGCCAGGGATTTGGGATGATTGACTGCCAGGTCACCTCCGGTCACCTGCTGCGCATGGGAGCCCAGGAAATCACCAGGGACCGGTTTCTTAACCTATTAAACCACGGTGTTGAGCAAACAGTACCGGCCAGCCTGTGGCGGGCCGGACGGTACCTTTTCCCCCAAATCAAAACGGATTCACCCCTAAGCAATATCGCACATGCCGTATGAACAATGTATTGTTCCGACTTGACAACCCCCGGTTTATGGTCATTATGCGTTAAAGTACTCTTTAAGTGAGGAAAATTATATGCTTTTCAAATTGTTTTTATGTTTTACCCTGATACCGGTGGCTGAACTATATATCCTTATTCATATCGGCGGAATTATCGGCGGATTCAACACCATAATTTTGGTCATCCTCACCGGATTCCTCGGTGCTTATCTTGCCCGGATGGAGGGATTCAACACCATGATGAAGGTCCGCCGGAATTTAAACCAGGGGCTGATGCCGGCCGAAGATCTTCTGGATGCATTTATCATCCTCGTTGCCGGTATGGTGCTCATTACACCCGGACTGTTAACGGATACAGCAGGCCTTTTGCTTTTGTGGCCCCCCACGCGAAACAAATTCAAACGCTTTTTACGAAAAAAATTCGACGAGATGGCGGCCAACGGCAGCATTAACATTACCCGGTTTCATTAACCCGGTCAGATACCCGGCATTTGAATGGAAATAAAAAAACGCATCCTTAAAATGGTTCAGAAAAGGGAGAGTGATTTACCCTCGCTCCCGGCGGTTGTGGACAACCTGATCCGGGCCGCGTCCGATGAAAACACCACCACGGAAACCTTAGCCAAAATTATTTCCTATGATCTTGCCATGACCAATAAGCTGCTCAAGCTTGCAAATTCCGTTTATTATGCCCAAAAAAATAAAGTTGAGACCGTTAAACGCGCCATTTCCGTTATCGGGTTTGATGAAATCATCGGTATTGCTTTGGGCATGGGTATTTTATCCAGCGTATCAAAAACGTCTGACCTGAGTTTAGATATGAAAGCATTGTGGATACATGGTATTGGTGTAGCGACGGCTTCAAAGCAGTTGGCAAGGCAGACCAATCCGGGTATTGCAGGAAAAATATTTGTTCCGGCCCTGCTCCATGATATGGGAAAAATCATATTCTCTATCTATTTTAAAAAAGAATATAACGAGGTTCGGCAGTATGCACTGGAAAACAAGCGGCCCCTTTATTTCAGTGAAAACCATCTGTTACAGCTGGACCATGCGGCATTATCCGCCCTTTTAATGACCCGCTGGAATTTTCCTGCGTCCATCATTCTGCCCTGCAGGTTTCATCATACCCCGGGATCGGCACCGGTAAAGTACCGCCACCAGGCCATGATCATCAATCTTGGAAACTATCTTACACAAAAAGCCCAACTGGGTCATTCCGGTAATCCGGCACCTGTAACCATTAAAAATGCCTCCCAAAAAATCGGAATCACGGAATCCGGCATGATGCAGATTATAGATTTGCTAAAGGCCAAAGAACCTGAGATTATGGAGTTTTTTAAAA
>JAKSBO010000571.1 GCA_022361095.1 Desulfobacterales bacterium
GGGTCATCATTATCCGGGAAAATCGCCTGTTACCCTTGGGCAGATTGACCATCTGGCCCAGACCTTTCCGGACAACAAAATCATTCTTGCCCACTGGGGCGGCGGCATATTCTTTTACCACATCATGAAAAAACAGATGAAAGAGCGGCTTAAAAACATCTGGTATGATACGGCAGCCTCTGTTTTTCTGTATGACCCGCAAATCTACGATATGGCGGTCAAGGCCGGGGTACTGGAAAAAATTTTGTTCGGCACGGATTATCCCCTGCTTACCCCGGACAGGTATTACAAGGACCTGGACCGGTCACAACTGACGTCAAAGCAGAAACGGATGGTACTTGGAGAAAATGCCCGGGCCTTGTATTCTTAAAGATAACGACTCCAGCCATTTTAAGGTTAACCTCCAATAAAATTGTTTTTTGGGCTTTTTGTTGCAGGCACAATATATGTTGGCCGGATAATTTTTTGAAAAGTGCCCTGTCACACCATTAGTGCTCAACAATGCAAGTTAAAGACAACGCAAAAAATATCTTTTCAAAAATATTAAAAAGGTGGAAAAACGGGCGGTGAATTTGGGTTTTTTTCTTGACTTTATTTATTCTTTACATCTAAGTAAAATTACTTTCATTTAAATTCAAAAAAGGGTGATGCTCATGAAAACATCTATTTCTGTATTTCTTTCTGCCGTAATTTTATTCTGTTTCCAACCCGCCATAGCGGAACACCCCCCTTTAACCATCGCAACGGGTTGGGGCGCAATGACCGGACCGGTGACCATTGCCCAGGAAAAAGATTTTTTCAAGGAACATGGGGTCAATACAACAAGATTATCCCTGACTTGGGACAAACAGATATTCCAGGCGTATGTGCAGGGAAAGGCCAATGTAATGTGTAACAACAGCTTCTCTATTGTCCGGTCGAATCTTGACCCGTGCCACCATGTGATTATCGGAACACTTTCCTATACTGACAACCAGTTGAAATTACTTGCCAGAAGAAGTGCGGGCATCACCAGGGTTTCAGACCTGAAAGGCAAGAAGATCGCTGTGCCCCAGGGCGGATTTTCCCATTTTTACCTTGAGAAATTTCTATTGTTCTACGGATTAACCTTGGATGATGTTGAAGAAGTGTTTGCGGGCAAAAAAGAGATTCCGGGCATCATTGAACGCGGTTTGGCCGATGCGACAATGCAGCATGGCGTACCCATTACGGAAACAAAAAAGATCCTTGGGCAGGATTATGTTATTTTTAAGAATCCGGTCATTCACAGAAAGACCTGCCAGCTCCTGGTTCCCCGGAAATGGTTGAACCAACACCGTGAACAGGCCAAGGGGTTGTTGCAGGCCATTCTTCAAGGTGAAGAATTCATCAAGACCCATATGGAGGAGAGTATTGAGATCCTGGCCAGAGCCAAAAAATATGATGTCAGGGACATGGCCCTTACTGTCCGGCATGAAATGAATTATGACCTGAGTCTGAGACAGTCAATTTTTACTGAACTGGAAGGTATGGAGCAGTGGGCATTGGACAACAATATAGTCGAACGTAAAACCCCGAGAAATTATCTTGAAATGATTGATTATTCTCTTCTGGAAGAGGTCGCTCCCAAAAGGGTGACCATTATCCGTCCGTTGTCGTTATAACGGGATGTTATGGGGAAGTGCCAGGATCGTACATCCTTAAAAATACGGGGTATTCATATTTTTATCTTGACGTTACTCCTTTTTGGATTTAGCTGATCAATGATCATCTGAATCCAAAAAGGAGTACAAGTCATTGGGATAAACTACTCCGATTTATCTTAATCTTATTCGATTCTGTTTTTTATTCAATGTACCAAATGTCTTTTCGAACACTGACACTCAGGACAAACCACAGGCAATGCCGGGTTCCGTATCTTGGTGAGGGGAAATCATGAAATTAAAAACAAATCTAATCGTTTTGGCTGCAAGTGTCATTCTTGTTATTATTATCACGGGAAGCGGTCTTATTTATACGGAACGCAAAATAAACGACGCCCTGTCTGCAAATAAAACCATCACCTTAATCGTGAATGAGGTGTTTCAACTGAACCGGCTGGCAGCCAATGTCAACCGGGCCAGTATCCCGCGCACCCGTCTGCAATGGCAGTGGAAAATGGGTGGGCTGGATACCCTGGCCTCAAGTTTTCCCCGGGGCGACGCTGCGGTGGATAAAATGCGTTTTGAAATGGTGCAGTTGAACCGGATTTTAAATGGGTATATGCAGACCTGTGAAGATGTATTCTCTCTAGGCAGCCGCGACAGCTTTACCCGGGCAATACAATTCCGGGTCCAGAGCCTGGCCAGGTATCTTCATTCAATGTCTTCCCTTACCCAGGAGCTTTTGGACAAAAGCTACGCCCATGTTCAGAAAGTCCGAAGGAAACAGAGAACTTTTTTAGTCGCCAGTGTTGTGGCCTGGTGCATACTGCTGGTTTTCTGGACCCTGGCGCTCTGGTCCGGCATCATGACACCGGTGAAAAAGCTTCTGCATTCCGCTGCCATTGTCAGACGAGGAAACCTGGCCCACCGGGTCGCGGTAGAAAACAACGGCCATGAAATGGATGCCCTTTTAATCTCGTTCAATGCAATGCTGGACCGGCTGGAAACCCTGACCAGAACCCGGAAAACCGTATTTGATATCACGGACAGGGAACAGGCATGGGTGGGGCGCCAGCTCAATGAAGAGATCAGCCAGATTGTAACCGGTATCAAACTCCATCTGGCCGTCCTCAAAAATGAAACGACCGACAATCATACCATTGGAAAAATTTCCGTTTACCTGGATCAGATACAAGCGGAAATCAAACAAATCCTGAAAAAAATGCAGCCGGTAATGCTGGATGAGTTCGGCCTTACCACCACCCTGGAATGGTTTTGTGACCAGATCGGCAATAACACGGACATCCGGCTTAATGTGCCGGCCGATGACGACGGTATTCCCAAAAGACTCCATATACCGATTTTCAGAATTGTTCAGGAAGCTGCCAATAATGCCCTGTACCACGGGCAGCCGAAACACATTGCCATCCAGGTCAACGGCGATGACGACACCGTCTGTCTGACCATCACGGATAACGGCAGGGGATTTGACTTATCCAAGGTCAAAAAAGGCCGGGGCCTGACCGCGATGCAAGTTCGATGCGCCACGGAACGGGGCGATTTTTCCATTGCATCCGAACCGGAAAAGGGCTGCTGTATCACGGCGTCATTCCCGGTACAGACGAATCCGGGCCGGGCCGGCAATGCCGGAACAGCTTTGCCGCAGGATGGCCCCGTTTAAAATCCAGCCACTTATTTTCCGGCTTCGGGAATGAAGAACTCGGGTAAAAAGGTTATCTATAAATGAGCACCATCAATCTGCAATCTGGTATCAATCTGGGGACATCCATGTAGGCAATATGACACAAAGCGGCCCTATACCGGCCAAATTGCCCTGGTCCACGGCTCCATTGCCGAAGATCTGGCCGAATATTTCCTGACGTCGGAACAGATTCCGTCCGGCTTTTGCCTGAGCGTGGCGTTTGATGAAAATGAGAACATTACCGGTGCGGGCGGTATATTTTTGCAGGCCCTGCCGGGCGCCCAGCCCGACAAGGTTGCCCGGGCCGAAACCATGATCCAAAAAATCGACAATTTAGGCCACTGTTTTGCCCAGGGTCAAACACCGGAGTCGATTATTGAGACCGGTTTTGCCGGTCTGTCTCCGCGATTTCTGGACAGTTCCCGGGTGGAATTTTACTGCCGGTGCTCCCAGGAGCGCATGGCAGCCCACCTTAAAAACCTGCCCAAAGAAGACCGGACCGACATCCTGGCAAACGGTCCGTTTCCATTGGAACTTCGATGCCACCACTGTAATTCCGTCTACCGGTTCAGCCAGGAAGAACTAAACGGTGTCCTTAACTGAAAAAACCCGCATTTTCATAACCACGGAAGTCCCGGAAAACACTGAAAAGGAAGAATCCAGCCACTCAATTCGTATTCTTGGGTGACTGTCGAAGTTGATCAAAAATCAACCACATTTCCGTGCCCTTCCGTGTTTTCCGTGGTTCGATGACGCAAGAAATTTCAAATGATTCAGAAGCGCTTGCTCCAGCCGGGCAATCAAATCGGAGGGGGGAATGCCGCTTAACAGGACAGGTATGACTTCCAGATCCAGGACCGCAACAGCGGCGGCCGGAAAATTTAGATCATAGACCATGCCGGCCTGAAAAACCTTCATGCCATTAAGTGTATTGATACAGCTTAAATCGTTCTGCCGGGTTTCAAGGAGTTCGCGGAGAGCCGTTTCGGGTATTTTCCCGTCATCGTGCAGATCATGGGTAATAAACCCGTGGTTTGAATCCGGATTCAGATAGTGGCATTTCATTACACCTAAAATATCAATCTTGTCCGCATCCCTGAGCAACCGGGCAAGAAGATTTAAATCACGCCCATAGGTCCCGGAAAGCCGGGGACGGTTATGCAGGGCCACAGCCCGCAAAATCAATTGCCTGTCAGTGACGGATAAATGGGATAGAATGTTGCTGCGCAAAATTTCCCGGCACCCTAAGGCGGCATGATTTTTGGAACGGATATCGGAATAGGTCTGGAAGACGTCAAACTGGGGAAACCGCCCCATATCATGAACCATGGCTGCCGCACAGGCCCGGGCAGTCCGAGAGGCGTCAAGCCCAAGGGATTCGCAGAGCATTTCCATGGCGCTGCAGACCCGGGCAGTGTGCTCCTGTTTGAGCACAAACGGATAGGGATCTTTGGCCCTGTCCACAAAGGGCCTGGTATACGCATGGAACTGTTTTTCTATTTTTAAAAAATCATTGTGGGTCATCATGGCTCAAATTTCCCAAAACAGGGATAAACGATCAGGCCGTTACCGGCCTGCAACCGGAGCGCTCTCA
>JAKSBO010000127.1 GCA_022361095.1 Desulfobacterales bacterium
ATGGGTAATTACAGACACATTAGATGTCGAAGAACTAATATTTCGATGAAAAATTCAATTGAGAACCTCATAAGTTGAGGTTTTTCTATTCAAGGTCGGAACACTATTCCGACCTTTTTTTATTGGAGGAAAAGGAGACCACCGAAATGGTACGGCCGTGGAAATTGCTGTCAAATACAATAATTTCCTGCTTGCCGTCTTTAATGCCTTTTTGTTTGAACCCATAGTAGCGCATGGCTTTGATTGCCGTTTCAACGGACTCCACCCCCCCGTTTTTGGCCAAAACCTTGTTGCCGTGGGCACCGAATCTTGGGGCAAGCTGGGGGGCAAACGCCGCACATTCGGAAAGAAAAATGCCTAATGGGTCAGTGAACACCACATTGGAAATCACCGATGCATAATTGCCGGTAAGGGCATTGAGCAGCGCATTGGTGATGACAGGATGATGGTGGCCCGGGTTGGCGGCCGAGTAGGCGGCCAGGCAATCCAGGTATTTGTTCCCCTTGTCATCGGTGAGCCAGCAGCCCTGGGCGCGTCTGACCACCAGATTGATCCTGGTATAATGGTGGGCGCCGAAATTGTCTTCCATGTTGAAAATAGAATTGTCGGATTCCGTGGAGAATCCGTTGTAATGATGTATTTTCCGCATATTTGCCATGGTGGATTCCCTCCATCTCAATATTGGTATCAAATTCCCGCCGAAACCGGCGGACCCGTTTTCCGGACGGCAAGTGCATATTGACCGGCCCGGACGTCGACTGCAACCGGCCATGGACTGACCTGATTTCTAACCGAGACTCAACCGGTGGCTGTTACGACGCATATGTTCAGGACAACAGGATGATATATTTTTGTCAAAAAGCGCAAATTTACTTAACAGTGACAACAAAGGTATGATCCCCTTCAATATTTCTTTTGGGTTCAAATTTGAGGGCATCCTGGGTTGTCCGGTTTTTAAGAATCCGGCGGATTCTTATCTTGGGGGGCAGTTGCTTCTCTGACGGCCTTTTTGTAATGGTAATGGAGACCTTATTTTTTCCCTTTGAAAGCCCGCCCAACAGCACGCCGGACCAGCTCGCTGAAACCGGGGACTGGCGGACACCGTTTACCGAAACAACAGTCTGGTAGCCATAGCTGAATATATCCAGAAGCGCTGTGGAATATGGCTTGGGAAGAAGAAGGGGCGCAGGCTTTGCCTTACCGTCCATGGCGCAGGCCGGGCGCAGATCTGACTTGTAAAATGTTGATTCCTTACCATCAATCCGGTACTTGGGTTTGTCACAATTCATGGACGCATCAACTTTCCATCCGGATGCCTCTTTCACAAATTTAACCACATTAAAGGTCACCCCGGGATTGCCGTCCGCATCTTTTTTTTCGGAATCCATCGCATATACAAGGGCTGCGGTCTCCGCATTTTCTAATATTCTCACAAACCTCATTTGCGAAATGTCAGGGGCATACTTTGAAATACTTGTTATAATATCAGGCGTCAGTGACCGCTGGGCGGAAACCAGGCTGTTTTTCAAGGTACAAAAACTGTATGCCGACATGGTTTTTTTAAGCTCCGACTCTTTTCCGGATCTGCTGGCCTTAAGATGGGCATACCATGACGCTTCCAGAGTTGAACGCAGGGGCCCGGCCAAAGCGTCGTTAAACACCAGTACTGCCAGGGCTGTAAAAAGTATTAAAAAAACCGCATTTCGCCTTTTCTCCATTATTTTCTCCTTTTTTCTTTCAGTGCCCGTATACATCGGATTTCAGGGGGTTGATCATAAAAGATGGGGGGCACCTATGTGACGATCAAATATACCCCAATATTGCAGAAGTCATATGGAATGTTGGGGTATAGAATGCTTTCAAGCCCTTTCAATTACAGCATCATTGTGCAATGAATCAAAATATTGACAGAAAGTGGCCGAAGTTATGATGAATCCCGATCTTAGGATAAGAACACCCTTTTTGTCAACCAACCCTGGTGTTTTAACGGTCGATTTTACAGCAGTCCCGGAAGAAAGGTAATAATCCAGGGAAAGACCATGAGCATAACAATGCAGATCAGATAGGCCGGCAGGAAAAAGGTCACGCCTTTAAACACCTCTTTTAAGGTGCTGCCCTTGGCCATGCCTGCCACCACATAGGTGGTGGCACCCACAGGGGGCGTAACCGCACCAAGGGTGGTGACCACAGTGATAAGCACGGCAAACCAGATCGGATCACACCCCATCTGGGCGGCCACAGGGAAAAAGATGGGGATGGTGATCAGCAAAAGGGCCAAGGCATCCATGATGGCACCGCCAATGGCATACATGCCGAAAATGACGGCCAGAATTACGGGATCGGGAACGTTCAGCCCCGCCACCCAGGAGGCCATGTTAAACGGAATACGGGTAATGGTTAAAAATTTGCCCAGGATCATGGCCCCGGCAATGAGCATGATGACCATGCAGGAGACCCGCAGGGTATCCATAACGGCCTTTTTAAAATTTTCCCAGGAGAGCCGCCGCTGGACCAGGCTGATGACCACGGCGAAAAAAGCCCCTGCCCCGCCCGCCTCGGACGGGGTAAAGTATCCGGCATACAGCCCGGTCATGATCAAACAAAACAGAATCAGCATCTCAACGGCACCGGAAAGCGACCGGAAACGTTCGGTAAAATCCGACTTTGGACCGGCCGGGCCCCATTCGGGATTCAGACGGCAGACCACATACACCGTAAGCAGCATGAGCAGGCACAAAAGAAGGCCGGCCCCGATGCCGCCGTAAAAAAGCCGTGCAATGGACTGCTCCGTGGAAAGGCCGATGATAATCAGCACCACCGAGGGGGGGATCACAACCCCCAGGGTGGAACCGCCGGCAATGGCCCCGCACGAAAGCATGGGCTTATACCTGAAATTGGACATCTGGGGAAACGCCACCGTGGTCATGGTG
>JAKSBO010000861.1 GCA_022361095.1 Desulfobacterales bacterium
GACCATGAATACCGGTTCCTGAAATCTAATACCCAGCCACCAGCGGATTTGGTTTTAGAAAATATGCTCAAGAGAACAGATAATGTGGCTATTGTTTTGCCGCCGTTTATAAAAGTGGAAGAATTTGAAGGCATCCCAAAACATGAACGGGAAAAGCTTTATCTGGGCGAAAGTCATGAGCTTTATTGCCTTTATTTTGGTAATTTAAAAAAATTTGTCGGCGAGAGTGAATTTCGTGCAGGCCCATAACCCAAAATGCCGGATCAGGCTATACGCCATTTGATGTTAATAAATGCTGAACGAGGTCAATTATCTCTTTTTGCCGGGAAGGTTTAACAATCAACCCATCAATGCGGTCCAAGAAATAAATTTTTTATCCAAGCTTTCGGGGGGTTAAAGCCCGGCCCCACAGTTTAACGTTAGCCCTCAAAGATTGCCGTTAACCTAGCAAATTGCCCAGGGGAGTAAGTCAAATCTAATAAAGGAGGAATTCCCATGTCCAAAATTATTCTTTGTTTTGATGGAACGTCCAACGACCCTAAAGATGCAAAACAGAAAAGAAACCTGAAGATGGAGTTAAAAGATGCCAGCGTGAGCAATATTTTTAAGCTTCATCTTCTGCTGGGCGGAGAACTCAGAAAGGGGAAAGATGCATTTTTTCCTGAACAAAAAAGTTTCTATTATTCCGGTGTCGGTACCTATGGAAGCAAATTTGTGCAATGGTTTAACGCTGCTCTGGCGCTTCCAAATATGGATGTGGCGAAAATTATTAACAAAGCGGTAGATGATCTGAGCAAGATATATAAGAACGGAGACGAGGTCTTTGTCTTTGGTTTCAGCCGAGGTGCCGCAATCGCCCGCCGCTTTGCCGCCGTGGTCGATGAAAAGATCAAAGATCATTCGATCACCATACGATTTTTGGGGGTTTTTGATACAGTAGCGTCCATTGGCTACCCCAACCTTGATGATGATTCCAAACCGGTCTCTGATGTCAGATTTGAGAACTGCACATTGGCAGACAATGTTGAGGAGGCATTGCATATGCTCTCCCTTGACGAAAAGCGAACCGCCTTTATGCCTACACTGATGGCCGATGATAAGCGCGTAACGGAAATATGGTTTGCAGGAGCCCATTCTGATATCGGAGGCGGTTACCGTTATGATGGTTTGGCCGATATTGCTTTGCATTTTCTCATAGAAGAGTTCACCAGACGAAATCTCGGCCTTGAGGTTCGTACGCCGTTACAGATTGATTTTGACAGGCCGGAATATAAAAAGATGGGGCTTGCATATGATGACATGGCGATTCAGCCGAATCCTTTGGGAAAAAGTCATCAGCAGGACCGCTCATTTCTTCTGGAGTGGACGCTTTCCGACCGGGATATGAGGGTGCATACGGAAAATGCCGTTCCTCCTAACGGACCTGCACTGCTACCGAAAGTTCACTATACCGTGATGGAACGTATTCATGGAGATAGTGATTATCGCCCTGTTTCCCTGAGCAGACGAACATTGGACGGTGAAGTTGAGAACCAGGTGCCCCATTGCATATGGCGGCCGGATGGAGAAAAGCCCAAAACAGTGTATGGACTGGCCGAGCATCTTAAAAAGGGCCCACCTGCAGCGAAAAAACTGGAAATAGGGCAGGAAAGAAAGGTGACGGTATATGCCAATCAGAAACTGAACAGAAGTTATGTTTATGCCAACAGGGGGGAAAGATATTCTTTTAAGGTAAAAATGGATCAAAAGTGGTTTGACAGCGGTATTATTTGTGATCCGGCCGGCTGGGATAGAGACTCTGAAGATTTTCCCTGGTATCAGGATATCGCAATCAAATTTATGGAAGATGAGCGGCGCTGCCCGGCTGCAAAATGGTTTGAAATTGTTGGTGTCGTCGGTAAAAAGAGCCAAGTCCCATTTCAGGCCCTTGAATTTAATGGAAACAAGGACTTTGAAGTAAAGGAAAATACGGGTGAATTTTTTCTCTTTGCCAATGACCTGGAAGACCGCTATTCAAATAATCTTGGATTTATTGAGGTCAGAATAGCCAGAAAAGGCTGATAAATGGCGTGAAATTTATTGTGTTGAAAATCAGCAATTATGGCTAACCCGACGCTGAACCCTGGTGCAAAAGGGGGGCGCCCGTTATCGTTCTTTCACCCCTTTTGCGCCGGTAACTGCCGGTTGATTTTCGCACTTTATTCTTGAGGCGTTTCATGCGCTTGGCATGAATCAGGATTCAAAACTGTCCACATAAATGAGTTTATACCGGATTTAAAAAAAGACTTTAGTTAATTTGATATTTGGTCAATAAAGGAAGCTCTTTAAATTTTTTGACACTTATTATAAGCTTAACCATGTTTTTAAGTACATGTAATGCCCACTAACGGCCATGGGCCGACCGGGTCTGTCAGGACCCGGGCCCGCCCACAACAAAACATGAAGGTAATTTAGCAACTTATTGGATATTTCATATAAACAGCCACGGGCTGACCTGACATATCAGCGGCCAGGCACAGCCCACAACAAAGTTTGAAAGACCTGAGTAACTTACACAGACTTTCTTATAAAAAAACATTAATTAAGAGGGAAGAAATGGCTTATAAAATCATTTATAAAACTGGCGTTTCCTTTATTTCAGACGCAGAAACTTTGGTTGAAGCAAAACAACAAGCCACAGAAAGCGCGGGCTACGGATTCGGCAGCATCTGTATAATGGAGAGTGACGATAGCGATTCTTTCAGTGATCCCGTGGCTATAAAATTTGAACATGGCATCGAATGGCTAGAACCTGAATGATAGGGCCAACCGCCCCGGTGAAAGCTGAAAAAAGGAGAAAAATATGAAAAAAATTAATATGTTCGCATTTGCATCAGCGGTCACGTTGATTTTTTTAGCCAATGCGTTTGCAGGTGAAACGCATAGCGGCAAAGCCGTTGGAGAATCAGCCAAAACCGGTTCACATGCCAGTGCAAGCGCTGCCCATGGCATTGCCGCTTCCGGACAGGTTACATCAGCCGCTTCCGCCGTACCTTTAGTTATTGGTGGTTCTGCTGCGGTAGTTACCACAGAGATCGCAAAGGATTTGATGGATGCTGCAACAGCACCAATTGGAACCCCTCTTGAAATGACCGATGAGTCTGTTACCGCAGGACCGCCGCCGAACGAGGCTCTAACCGTTAAAAAGCCTGAACGGGAAATAGAAAAGGAGAAATGATGAAACCCATCAGGCTCCTTTTACTTTTATTGCCTGTTTTTTTTATTTCCCTGCCTGGAAATTTCGTTTTTGCCGGAAGCAGTCAGGCAAGCGGGGAAATTCATTTCAAGCCGGAAAAGATCATAAAGTTTGCCAAAAAGGTTGAAAAAACATTGGCACAAAAGGGTGCCAGAGCTGCGATTATTGCGCGGGTCGGCAGACCACGAAACAAGTTGCCGGAAGGGATACGTTTTACACATACTGCAA
>JAKSBO010000818.1 GCA_022361095.1 Desulfobacterales bacterium
ACACAAAAACCAATGATGATACCGGAGAGCCTTTGAATATTGTCCACAGGGATGTCAGTGCCCAGAACATGCTGATCTCATTTAAAGGAGAAGTCAAAATAAGTGATTTCGGTATTTCCAAAGCCCGGTCTGAGCCCAGCCTCACCAGGGCAGGCGTAATAAAGGGGAAATTATCGTATCTGGCACCGGAACAGGCCCTGGGAAAAGGCGCAGACCATCAATCCGACCTCTATGCTCTGGGAATAATTTTCTACGAAATTTTATCAGGAAAACGCCTGTATAAATTCGAAAATGAGCTTGAGGCATTGAGTACGCTGCCCACAATGGTTGTCCCGCCCATTAACACGATCCGAACGGACATTCCCGATGCACTGAACCAAATCGTCATGAAATGCCTGGAAAAAGACCCCGGGAACCGTTACGACTCAGGCAAAATGATTTACGATGACCTGGCGCAATTCAGAAAAAACCGGAACATTTCGTTTGATGAAACCCACCTGATTGATTTCATGGCAAAGAGATTTAAATAAAATGGCTGATTATATTTTTGTTGGAAAAACCGACCAGGGCCTGAAACGCAAAATAAACGAAGATGCCGTTCTGGTCAATGAACATAACGGTTTCTGCCTTGTGGCTGACGGTATAGGCGGTTCTGGGGGGGGAGAGGTGGCCAGCCGCATATTTGCGGATACGGCCCAAGAGGTCTTTGCCAAGGCCGACAGCATGAATGAATCCACGTATACCACCATCCAGCGGGTGTTTTTAAACGCCAATGAATACATTTTAAATTATGCCGAAAAGCATCCCGATTGTGAAGGCATGGGGTGTACCGCTGAAGTGTTTGCCATTGAACAGGGGCGCTATGTGCTTGGCCATATAGGTGACAGCCGCACCTACAGAATGAGAAACAAAGAATTAAAACAACTGACAAAAGACCACTCCCTGGTCCAGGAGCAGCTTGATCAGGGGCTGATCAAACCCGAAGATGTCAGTACCCATACATTAAAAAATGTCATCTTAAGGGCCGTGGGCATAAAAAAAGATCCGGCAGTGGATATCATACGGGGCAACCTGTTCAGCGGCGATATTTTTCTGCTCTGCTCCGACGGCCTGACCGATCTGGTGGACCAGGAAATCATAAAAAATTATCTTTTTTCTCCTTTATCCCTTGAACACAAGGCGGCAGAACTGATCCAAGAGGCGAATAATCGCGGCGGAAAAGATAATATATCGGTTGTTCTGGTGCAGATCAACTAAACTATACAAACCCCTTTTCACTGATCAACAATAAAATCTGCTGGACCGCCTCATCCGGGGTCAGGTTGGAGGTGTCAATGGAGAGTTCCGGGTTTAACGGTTCCTCATAAGGGTCATCCACCCCGGTGAAGCCCTTGAGTAGCCCTGCCTTGGCTTTGGCATACATGCCTTTGCGGTCCCTTTTTTCACAGACGCTGATGGGCGTGGCCACATGAATTTCAAAAAATCCCCCATGGGCTTCGATGGATGTACGGATTTTTGACCTTGTACGTTCGTAGGGGGCAATGGGGGCGCAGATGGCAACACCACGGTTTTTAGTAATCTCAGATGCCACAAATCCGATGCGCCGGACATTGATATCACGGTGTTCTTTGGAGAAGTTAAGCTCTGAAGAGAGATTGCGCCGGACAATGTCGCCGTCCAAAAGGGTTACGGGCCGGGTTCCCATTTCCATAAATTTTGAATACAGCACATTGGCAATGGTTGATTTTCCGGCCCCGGAAAGCCCTGTGAGGAATACGGTAAACCCTTGATTGGCAGGGGACGGATAGGATTGGCGTAATTCTTTAATCACCTCCGGGAAACTTGCCCATTCGGGTATGTGCTTACCCTTTCGGACCCGGTTACGGATATCATCATTGGTAAAAGAGAGCGTTTCCTGGCCGTCCTTCACCTCGCTGGCCAGCTTAAACTCATCCTCAAAGGGAAGATAGATCATCTCTTCAAAAAAGACCGGTTCAATACCGATCTCTTTGCCGGCCTCCTGGGCCAGTTCCCTGACCTGGGGGGTATCGTAGAATGGATTGCCGCAGCTGTCCTTTCCCGGGGTTGCATGGTTATGCCCGATGACAAAGTGCGTACACCCGAAATTTTTCCCGATAATCATGTGAAGTACCGCATCCCTGGGACCTGCCATCCGTGCGGATAAGGGCAGCAGATTAAGCATATACGTGTCCGGGGGATAATGGGCAGCCACCTTTTGATAACAGCGCATCCGGGTATAATGATCAAAATCTCCGGGCCTTGGTATACCTGCAATGGGCAGCATCAACAAATTTGCCTTTGCCTTTTTCATGGCCTGGATGGTCAGCTCGAACTGTGGACGGTGTATGGGCTGGCGGGTCTGGAACCCCACAACCCGTTTCCATCCAAGCTTGGCAAACTGTTGCCGCACCTCCAAGGGCGTGTCGCGTATCTGCTTAAAATCTGAATGGATCGGCAGATTCAAAGCTTCAATACTGCCGCCGACATAGTACCTGTCCCGTCCGCCCTGAAGCCGGGCGACTTCATCATGGGTCATGTCTGTGGTGCCGTAAACAGCCATGGCCTCTTTTTCCCGGTCCGCCTGCCAGATGTCCTCAATGGCCATAATTCCTAAGGGAAATCCTTCGGGGTCACGAAGAACCGCGGACTGGCCCACCTCAAACCGGTCCGAAAGGTCCCGGGAAACATCAAGGCAAATGGGCACAGGCCAGATTTCACCGGACGGCAGACGCATGCGGTCCAGAACGCTTTCATAGGCTTCCTGGGTCATAAATCCTTTCAGCGGGCTGAACACACCTGTGGTCAGCAGTTCAAAATCACAGATCTGGCGCAGATTCAATGTGATATCCGGTAAGGAAGACAATAATTGTTTAAGTGCCGTATGCCGTTCCTGGTCCACCAGGAGATTGACAAGAGATGTGTCTTGGGACATGTAAGTAACTATCCTTTAAATGATAACCCGCTTCATTTTCTGTGAAAAACCGAATCAATCTTTAGAATTTTTTATGATTGATTGCCGATCCTTGGCAAACTTGTCTACCTATAGAGCAAAACCAGTCAAACTGTCAAGATTAAGGTGTTTGGACGCAAAGTCACCCACCTGCGGCGTTGCATGAAAACTTACAATCCTCACAACCCTTAAGGTTGCTCCGGTTGTAAATTTTCCTGCGCCTTGCATCTGGGCAACTTTGTGTCCAAACACAGAATTATGTTCAGGCACCCTCCGGATTTACAACAGAAAAGGCCGGTAAACGCATTTATTTTACCGGCCCTTACAACGATATTCCAAAGAATGTTTTTATTTCATTAATTCTTTATGGCTGTTGATCAGCGTGCCCACAACTTCAGGATCAGACAGCGTGGATACATCGCCAAGCTGATCATACTCGTCCGTTGCAATCTTTCTTAAGATTCGTCTCATAATCTTCCCTGACCGGGTCTTGGGCAGATCCGAGGCAAAATTGATGATATCCGGCGTGGCAATGGGCCCGATTTCACTTCTTACATGTTTTTTCAGATCAGCCATCAGCTCATCGGATGGGGATACGCCGACATTCAGGGTAACAAAAGCATAAATCCCCTGCCCTTTGATATCATGGGGAAATCCGATCACTGCAGCCTCGGCCACATAGGCATGGCTGCCCAAAGCAGCTTCCACTTCGGCGGTGCTCATGCGATGTCCGGACACGTTAATCACGTCGTCCACACGCCCTGTGATCCAAATATAGCCGTCCTCATCCCTGCGGCAGCCGTCTCCGGCAAAATAATACCCGTCAAACATCTGGAAATAGGTCATTTCAAACCTGTCATGGTTGTTATAAACCGTGCGCATCTGGCCGGGCCAGGGTTCCTTAACGGCCAGAATTCCATCACAAGCCCCTTCCATCTCCTTGCCCTCTTCACTGAGCACCACAGGCTGAACCGAGAAGAACGGTAGGGTGGCGGAACCGGGCTTCTGGTCAATGGCATAGGGCAAAGCGGAGATCATGATACCGCCGGTCTCTGTCTGCCACCAGGTATCTACAATGGGGCACAGCCCCTTGCCCACATGTTTATGGTACCATAGCCACGCCTCGGGATTGATGGGCTCGCCCACGGATCCCAAAACCCGCAGGGAGGAGAGATCATATTTTTCCACCCACTCCTCGCCCTGGGCCATGAGCGCGCGAATGGCGGTGGGGGCAGTGTAAAACTGGTTGACTTTCCATTTTTCCACAGTGGCCCAGAACCTGCCGGGATCCGGATAGGTGGGTACGCCTTCGAATATAATGGATGTGGCACCTTGGGAAAGCGGCCCGTAAACAATATAGGAATGGCCCGTTACCCAGCCGATGTCCGCCGTACACCAGTAGATATCGCCTTCGTGGTAGTCAAAGATGTATTTAAAAGTGGTTCCGGTGTACACCATATATCCGCCGACATTGTGCTGAACCCCCTTGGGCGTGCCTGTGGAACCGGATGTATAGAGAATAAACAGCGGATCCTCGGCATCCATCCACTCCACGGGGCATTCGGCGCTCTGGGCCTGGGCGGCTTCGTGCCACCAGACATCCCGGCCCGCTGCCATATTCACTTGGGAACCGGTGCGCTTGACCACAAAGCAGGTGCCGACATTGTGCCCTAACTCTTCGCACATCTTCAGGGCCTGGTCCGCATTGCCCTTAAGGGGAACGGACTTGGCCCCGCGCATGACACCGTCCGACGTAACCAGCACCTTACAAAGTGAATCCATAACTCTGTTGGCCAGGGCCTCGGAAGAGAACCCGCCGAATACAATGGAGTGGATGGCCCCGATTCTGGCACAGGCCATCATGGTTATGGCAAGTTCCGGTATCATGGGCAGGTATATGGCCACACGGTCGCCCTTGCCCACCCCGCTCTCTTTCAAGGCATTGGCAAAGCGGCACACTTTTTCATGGAGTTCACGGTAGGTGATCACCATATCCTCATCCGGGCTGTTCCCCTCCCAGATAAACGCAGCCTGGTCACCCCGGGTCTCTAAATGACGATCCAGGCAATTATATGTAATATTGGTCTTGGCATTTTTGAACCACTCAATGGAGACCGGTCCCTTGGACATGCTGTAGTTAAACTCCCGAACCTTATCCCATTTTTTTTCCCAGTAAAAGGTTTCTGCAATTTCACCCCAAAACGTTTCAGGATCTTCCACGGATTTTTTGTACATGGCCTTGTACTCGTCCATGGATTTAATCCAGGCATTTTCACGAAATGTATCCGGTGCATGAAAAATGTTCTCGCTCATATTGAAGTTCTCCTTCTCCTGTAATGTGCCTTTACTTTAGTTTTAACGGTTTTGTCATCGAATAAAGAGCAAACTTTGTACCGGAGATGAATTTTCACCATAAAATATTGAAAACAAAAGAAATATTCACGAACACCGATTTTTTTAAACAGAACCACGCCACAACAAAAGTTGTTAAATATTTTTGGATAAATAAAAAACAACCTTTAAAAACAAGAGTTTATACAAACTCACAACAAAAATTGTAGATACAATTTAATTGTAGGCAAACCAACTTACTTGTCTTCACGAAGCTTTTGGAGGCGCTTACTGAGCGCCTGCTGGGAAATACCAAGAATTTTAGCCGCAGCAGACTGATTCCCCCCCGTATGATCCATGGCTTTTTCCACCAAGGCATTCGCCGCTTCCTTTAAAGTCGGAAGCCCCGGATTTAAAGACATAGGCGCCCTGCCCCCATGATCTGCGTGGGCTGAGACATTAAACAGATCCGCAGAAATAGGGCCGCCCTGGTATCTGGACATGGCATCGTAAACCATTGATTTTAACTCCCTGATATTCCCCTTAAACGGATATGCCTCCATGGTTTCAATAAGACTTTTGGGAATATCGGGCACAGGCTTGTCCAATTCATCAGCAGCCTGACATATAAAACGGTCCAGAAGCAAAGGAATATCCACAAGGCGTTCCCGCAACGGCGGTATGGTCAACGTATGTGTAGAAAGACGATAAATCAGATCCTTTCTGAACTTACCCTCCTTTTCAAGTGCCCACAAATCCTGGTTGGTGGACGCAATGATGCGGGTATCCGAATGCCGGGTGATATCCGATCCCAATGCCAGATAATC
>JAKSBO010000443.1 GCA_022361095.1 Desulfobacterales bacterium
ACCCAGACTTTCTTATAAAAGAATACCGGGAATTTGCGTCATTTAAGCAATTCCCGGCCAATCCCCCTGCCATCCACCGCCGGAATCTTGGTCCCGGCACAGGCCCGGCAGAATCCTTTTTTTTCATCTTCCCGGACGGTTTTGGTGCCCAGGACCGTCTCGGCGCAGCCGGGGCAGACAAGGCTTTGAACAATGGGGGCATAGGGCGGCAGAACGGGTTGAACGGTCTGGGACTCAAAATAGGTATCAAAGGGATGCGCAATCAGGGCAAAGGCTGCCTGCCTGCCTTTTTCCCTGAAGGACTTTTCGTCTTCAAGGGTGCCTTGCCGGGCCATAATCACCTTTTCCATGAGCGGAAAAAATTCGGGCAGTAACCGGTCCACATGGTCACGGATCTGCCCCCTGACCTTCACCCTTACCCCGGTCTGGGCATCCCGGCGGGCAAGGGTTACGGCCATTTTTCCTAGGTCCCGGAATACCAGGGCATTGTTGCCCAGTGTACATCCGGATACGGCCTGGACTCCGTCAGCAAAGCAGGCATTGATCTCCACGATGGCCATGAGGTCTTCCATTCCCTCGGACGTGTTTCCGCCAAGAATTTCAAGTCCCATGAGCGTTGCCATGACGCCAAAGGCGCTTCCCGGGCAATAATGACCGTGAATTTCAGCGGTTTTAACCAGGCAGGCGGCAACATCCCGGTCCCGGATAGCCCGGTCAAAACCGCTTCTTGGATTAATTTTTAATTGTGCCATTTCTTGGGGCTCCATACGATTTGACTCCTTTTTAGACGTTCATGGTTTTAATAATCTGTGCCATCAATTTGGGTATTCTTGTCTTCTCATTAGGGTTGAATTCTTTGACATAGGGTTTGATGTCAAGGACCGGACTTTGATCCACGGCGTCAAGGCCTGTAACTTTAAGGGTGTTTCCCTCATGCTTCACAAGCCTGACGATTGTGATTAAAATAGGGTTGGGCCTCACAGGGCTTGCGGTACAAAATATACCCACCTTGGGAATCTCTTTTCGTCCCATGGGGTGGACCCGGGTAATGGTTCTGTTTTCGCCGGAAACCAGGTGACCCCAGTACAGGACCACCAGGTGGGAGTATTCGTCAATACCGGTGAGAAGATCTGAAAACTCCGGATTGAGAACAATTTCAGAGACCTTTGTTTTTAAATCCCTGACCTCCTGCTTCACCTTTTCCAACGTCCTTTCCATTCGGATGCCGTTTTTGCCGGGCTTTAAAAAAGGGGTTTTAATATCGCTATTGATAAGGCCCACCGGATAAAGGGCCGGGTTTGAATTTGTCTTCATACATTGCGCCTTTCTAAAAGAAAGCATTGTTTATATAACAGCCACGGGCTGACCTGGCAGCTGATATGTCAGGTCGGCCCATGGCCGTTAGTCCTTTCAAATTTGCATTGTTCCATCTAAAAAATAAAGTTTTATGCCTAGAAAATAGCCTGCTCAAAATTTTTGTTCTACCCGGCTCCGATTTTTTTTTACTCCCGTCCAAATAATTTCTTTTCGGGCAAAAATGGAACCAGCAGGAGTAGAATTAAGGGGCCAGCCTATATTAAGGTTAAAAAAAAGACAATAACAGGAATATACAAGGAGAATGAATGGACTCAGAACAGGCACATTGCCGGCAGCGGCACGGGCATCATCACAAAGGACAGGGGCCGAGCAGTTACTGGATCGTGGACCCGGATGCCGTATTTGATACCCTGAAAATCCAGCCTGGGGAACGGGTGCTGGATCTGGGCTGCGGTGCCGGGGATTATGCGGTCCGTGCGGCCGGGTTTACAGGAGAGAACGGAATTGTTTATGCGGTGGATCACTGGCTGCCGACCGTTGATTCCCTTAAAGACGCCGCACAGCGCATGGGACTCACCAACCTTGAACCGGTCAAAGCCAGCATCACCCAGACGTTGCCGTTTAATGATAATGACTTTCATCTGTGCATGGTTTTTACCGTACTGCATATTTTTAACCTTAAAAAGCAGGGAGAAAAAATATATAAAGAGATCAGGCGCGTGTTAAAACCGGGGGGCCGCCTTGCGGTTATTGAATGTAAAAAAGAAGATATGCCGTTTGGCCCGCCCCTTCAAATGAGGCTCTCTCCGGAGGACATTGAAAGACCGCTCAAAGGGTTTGGGTTTGAAAAAGCAGGATATACTGATCTTGGACACCTTTATCTGTCCCAGTTCACTTTGAGCCGGTAAAAAAAGGCCATGCAGATGTCAGACCATGAAAAATTATTTTGTTTCAGAAACCTGCCCGGATCAAATACGGTTAATATTCAACAGTTTGAAAACCAGATACGCAGGGAAACAAAGATTCGGCCGGGACTGTGGTTGAGTATCATGAATTTTTCTGCTGATCAGCCCATGCAGATAGCTTTTGAACGGCGGCACACCGTCGTTGATTTTGGTTTTGCCC
>JAKSBO010000141.1 GCA_022361095.1 Desulfobacterales bacterium
CCGGCCTGATGCTCCTTGTTTCCCAAAAACCTGAAAATCCCATTGCAGAACTGTCCGGCGGCGGCCTCTCCTGTGATGCATATCACGCATCCTCTCCCCACCCCCAAGGAGACGGCGCCTTTGATGCCATGGTCAAAGCCATGGACGACGCAGGTGTCACCCCCGGACAGATCGATTACATCAATCTCCACGGTACCGGCACCGAGGCAAATGACAAGGCCGAGGCCACAGCCGTGAGCCGGCTTTTCAATAAAAACCAACCTGCCGCATCATCAGTCAAAGGCGCCACAGGCCATCCCATGGCCGCTGCCGGGGCCGTCGAAGCGGTCATCAGTGCCATTGCCGTATCCAGAGGTATTATTCCCGGCAATACCGGATTGAGTATGCCGGACCCTGAACTCAATTTTATCCCGGTAGCCGGCCCCATACAAAGGCCTGTTCACAGGGTGTTGTCAAACACATTCGGATTTGGCGGCAATAATGCGTCCATTGTGATATCAGGGACAGACACCAAGGCATCCGGGATCCGCACCCGGGTTGTAAAAGAAAAACAAAGTCCCCCAATGGGTCCGATGTCGGTTCTAAGTTACGCTTGTGTAACAGGTGCGGGCACCACCGCTCAAAGCCTGGACGCATTTTATAACGGTGCCCCCTTGGCGGGCATGATCACGGACAAAACCCTTACAGACCTGCTCACCGTGAGAAAGGTACGCCGGATGAAACGATTTTCTCGGCTGATGCTGGCCTTGGCTGTGCTGGCAGGAAGCGATACGCCCGCCGGCATATTGCCGGCATCCATCATCGGCGGTACCGGCTGGGGCTCCCTGTCGGAAACCTGGGACTTTCTTTCTCGGCTCTTTGCCGGCAATGAAAAATCCTCCAGCCCCATCGATTTTGTGGGATCGGTGCACAACGCCGCCCTGGGTCATGCGGCCATGGAACTGGGTGCAAAAGGCGCAAACATCACCACCACGGGCGGGGACGCCTCCTTTGAACAGGCCCTGTGGACCGCCGGGCTTATGGGTAAAAAAGACCATGCCCCCATGATGGTCATGGGCGGGGATGAACACCATGCAGCGCTGTCGTGTAGATTTGATATGTCCGTGGTGCCGGAAGAAACGGCGGCGGACGGCGGCGGCGCCCTGGTGGTGAGTGCCGGGGCAATTCCCGGGAAGCCCACCCTGACCCCCCGCCTGTTTATAAAAGATGACCCGCGCCTTGAACCCAAGGATGCCCTGGCAGGCCTTATACGGGAGCTGCCGGATTTCAACGACAGGTATGGTGCGGTCATGGCCGGTATCCCTAAGGCTTATGCAGCCCGGGGAAAGGCCATGGCGGATATGTTGCCCCATGCATTTTCATCGTCCGTCCCCATTATGGATTACCGCCGGCTGACCGGACAATTTGCCACGGCCCCGGCCGTGGCAACCGTGCTTGCCGTGGATGCGGTCAAAAACAACAAACTGCCCGATACGGCATCTCCAGGGCAATGCATGGAACTCCAAGGCCGGGGAATACTCCTTTTAGGCTTTGGGCGGCATCTTACTGCCGTTGAGGTAATGCCGGGATGAAAGCCGTATCCATAGCCCCCCGACCCGATTCGATATCCTCATGAATTTGATTCTATTTACTTTAATCAGCCTGATTCTGGTGTGGATTTCCCGGCACACGCTGAAAAATTACCGCAGCCACGGTTTTTACCGGTTTTTTGCCTTTGAAGGCATTACCGGCCTCCTGGCATTGAATCAACCCCATTGGTTTGACAATCCCTTTTCAATCCGCCAGTTGCTGTCCTGGGCATTCCTGATCTGCTCTCTAACGTTTATCCTGTGCGCGGTGAGCCGGCTTCGCAATTTCGGGGGGCATAAACGCCGTGATGACATGCCCGGAAATTTCAAATTTGAAAATACGGTTCACCTGGTTGATACGGGTCTGTACCGGTTCATACGCCATCCCATGTACGCGTCGCTGCTGCTTTTAAACTGGGGGGCGTTTTTAAAGCATATAACGCCTTTAACCTCAGCCATCAGTGTCATAACGACATTATTCCTCATTGCCACAGCCAAAGTGGAAGAAGAAGAGAACCAAAAATTCTTCGGGGAAGCTTACACACGGTATTGCAGCAGGTCAAAGATGTTCCTGCCGTTTCTATTTTAGCCTTGTCTACGGCGTGCCATTTTATTATATTACATACCTTTAAAACCAATACAGGCAAGGCAAGGAAACTGTCGTATGAAAACAGTTAGCTCTCTTCTGGATCAAACGTGGTATGCACGGTATAAAGCCATTTCCAAACTTAACATAAGAAGCTCCATCTATGATGTAACCAACCGATGCAACCTGCGCTGCAAGGGGTGCTTCTTTTTTTCATCCGGCGAACACGAGGCAGCCAAAGAGCAGATGGGTCTTCCAGCATGGGAATCTTTTATTGATCGGGAAAAGGAACGGGGTGTCAACCTTGCCATCCTCATCGGCGGAGAACCCACCCTCTGCCTGGACCGGGTCGAGGCGTTTTATGACCGCATGCCCACCTTTATGGCCACAAACGGACTGATCAAAGTCCCCAGGGACCGTTTTCCCGATATGATGGTGGGCATTTCGCTGTGGGGCAGCAGTGATGACGAAAAAACCTTAAGGGGAAAGGATACCTTTGCCATATCCAGCCGCCACTACGAAGGCGACCCCCATGTCTATTATCTTTTGACCATTACACCGAAACTTGTGGGACATATTGAACCCATTGTCCAAAAAATCCGCAATGTCGGCGTCAAAGTTCATATGCAGCTTCTGTCCAATGACGAAGGCGTGGACGGATTCAGCTGGACCAAACAAGAACTTGCTGACGTGTGCCAAGAGATGGACGACCTACTGGACCGCTATCCCGATACGGTGGTCTCCGCAAAATATTATCACAAGATCATCACCACAGGCACCATGCTGGGCAGACCCTTCGGGTGGGCCGAGTGCCCCTCGGTGACCCAGCCCCTGGACGACAGGAAAAACAATCCCAAACGGCTGACCAACTTCATCCGCTGGGCCTCGGACCTTCAAACCATGCACCGCTGCTGCACGTCCGAAACCCGGGACTGCAGAACCTGCAAGGACGGTGCGGCCCATATGAGCTGGGTGA
>JAKSBO010000867.1 GCA_022361095.1 Desulfobacterales bacterium
AATCTTTACCAGCAGTCTTACCTGCTTTTCTGATAATTCTTTCGTCAGCATACATTATGCCTTTGCCTTTATAAGGCTCGGGAGGTCTAATAGCTCTGATATTTGCTGCAGCCTGCCCCAAAAGCTCTTTATCAATACTGCTAAGGGTAACTTCGACGTTTTTGTCTACAGCTGCCGTCACACCATCAGGCAGGGCAAAATCCACAGGGTTTGAATACCCGACGGACAGCACCAGATTTTTTCCTTTGGCCTCAGCCCTGTAACCAATACCGGAGAGTAACAATTTTTTCTCGTACCCCTGGGTGACACCATGTACCATATTATAAATAAGAGACCTGAAAAGCCCCTGAAGTGCCACTTTCTTTTTATCAGAGGTGTCGGTGGAAACACTCAACACCTGGTTATCAATCTTAATATTAACTGCCGGGTGCAGCTTGCGGTCAAGACTGCCTTTAGGCCCTTTGACATTGATGGTATCGCCATCAAGGGTGATCTGAACCTTATCTGGAAGCTGAACCGGCTTTTTTCCTATTCTGGACATCTCATAGCTCCTGTCTTACCAAACGTTACAAAGAATTTCACCGCCGACCTTTGCTTCTTTAGCCTGCTTGTCGGTCATCAACCCCTTAGAAGTGGAAATGATGGAAATACCTAAGCCATTTAATACCGGCTTAATATCTTTTGATTTAGCGTAAACCCTGCAAGAGGGTTTGCTCACACGCTTTATACCAAAGATAGTGGGTTCGTTTTCTGAAACATATTTCAGGAGCACCCGAATAACTCCCTGGGTCTCATTCTCAAGAAATTTATAATCTTTGATATACCCTTGTTCCTTAAGCACCCGCACCATTTCGAGTTTAATCTTTGATCCGGGGATATCCACTTTGGACAGACCTGCCTTGCCACCATTTCTGATTATGGTCAGCATGTCTGCAATGGGATCACTAGTTGCCATTTGTAAATCTCCTTAAATAAACTGATATTTAAATCGTCGTTAGAATCTGTACACGCTACCAAGAAGACTTGGTTACGCCCGGCAGTTTACCTTCTGAGGCAAGCGTTCTAAAACAAATTCTGCAAATACCAGCTTTTCTAATAAATGCACGTGGTCTACCGCATAGGGGGCACCTGTTATAAGCCCGCACACCGAATTTGGGTTTTCTTTGTGCCTTTGCGATTAAAGCTTTTTTAGCCAAACGATCTTCCTCCTTAGGTCCTTAGTTTTTAAAGGGCATTCCCATCAATTTAAGAAATGATTTCCCTTCTTCATCGGTTTGGGCTGTGGTGACAACCGTTACATTGAGGCCCTTGATAGCATCCGTCTTGTCATAATCTATTTCAGGGAAGATGATATGCTCGGTAATACCTAAGCTGTAATTGCCACGGCCATCAAATGCTTTACCTGAAATACCTCTAAAATCTCTAACACGGGGAAGAGCGATATTAATTAGTCGGTCAAAAAAATCATACATCTTTTCCCGTCGAAGTGTAACTTTGCAGCCAATCGGCAGATCCGCACGCAATTTGAAATTTGCGATGGGTTTCTTTGCGCGGGTGATGACAGCTTTCTGCCCTGCAATCAGTCCAAGCTCCTGGGCTGCTGTTTCAACAATTTTTGGGTTTCTGACCGCCTCGCCAAGCCCCATATTCAGTACAATTTTCTCCAACTTCGGTACCTGGCACTGATTGGTGTATTTAAACTCATCTTTCAGTGCGGGAATCACTTCGTTGGTATACTTTTCCTTAAGCGTAGTCATTTATTTTCTCCGGCGTTAGGTGTTATGAGTCTATGTGCTGGTTGCACTTTTTACAGACTCTTACCCGGTTTCCATCATCAAGCTGCTTGATTCCTATTCGGGTTGGTTTTACACAGGAATTACACATCAGCATAAGGTTGGATACGTCCATGGGCATGGCTTTTTCAACGATGCCCCCCTGGGGGTTTTCCTGGGTGGGACGCTGATGAACTTTGACCATGTTGATATTTTCAACAACAATCCGGTTCGTCTTTTTGACAACTTTAAGAACCTTGCCGATTTTACCTTTGTCCTTGCCGGTCAACACTTTAACTTTATCGTCTTTTTTTATTCTTATTTTCATGACTTATCTGTTCTCCCTGGCCTTGGATCAAAGTACGTCAGGCGCAAGAGAAATAATCTTCATGAAACGCTTTGCGCGAAGCTCTCTTGCAACCGGTCCGAAAATACGGGTTCCCACCGGCTCATTATTTTTATTTATCACAACAGCGGAATTGTCATCAAAACGGATAGATGATCCGTCGGGCCGGGAGATCTCTTTTTTGGTTCTGACAATAACTGCTTGGACAACATCTCCCTTGCTGACCTTTGAATTGGGAATCGCCTCTTTAACGGAAACAACGATTACATCTCCGATGGTGGCGTATCTTCTTTTAGACCCCCCAAGAACTTTAATACAATAAAGTTCCTTGGCCCCTGAATTGTCAGCGACTGTCAGTCTGGTTTCACTTTGAATCATTATTC
>JAKSBO010001018.1 GCA_022361095.1 Desulfobacterales bacterium
TTACGTTTTGTTGTCAAAGCCTGCGTGGGCGAAGAAAATTTCGTTGACATGGCGCCCAATCATTCCAACAATTTCTGTTGCGGCGGCGGCGGCGGATATCTCCAGTCCGGCTTTAATGAAGAACGTTTAAAATACGGTGAAATCAAGAAAGATCAGATTGTGGCCACCGGTGCCGAGTATTGCGTTACCCCCTGCCACAACTGTCATGACCAGATCCATAAACTTGCGGAACACTATGGATGTCACTACCATGTCCTTCATCTGTGGACATTGCTTGCATTTGCCTTAGGTGTGCTTGGTGAAGCCGAACGGCAATATCTGGGACCGGATCTGGCCGAACTTAATATGCCCGAAGGCGCTGATGAGTAATCAAAGCGTTTTGCGGCCGCTCTATACTGCTTCTTATAACAGCGCAGGCTGAACTGATTTTTACATCAGTTCAGCCCACCATAACGGATGACGTCTGTGTAGATTGGACAGACTTTTCTGTAAAATAGACAAACTCCGGGAGACAGGGTACAAATCTCATCTTGTCTCCCGGATCTTTTATCGAAATTTTCAATCCATTTCCATTTTTCTATTCATATTTTACTTTTGATTTAAATATAGCGCATCTCTATACTGGGCATTTTCAGCACAGATAAGCGTTCGTGATTGCATAATCACCGGACATTTTATCTAGCGGAGCGACAGCAATAATTGAAGCCCTAAAAAAGGAGAGAGCGTAAGATGAGCGAAGATTATACCCCCATGTGGGAAAGCCTTGGCATGGATTTAAAAGCCCATGATGCACTGCTTGGCGTTTTGGAACAAGGATACAAGGATATTTATCTGGCCCAAAAAAACCGCCCCGAAAGCATGGGCTATTTTGATTTTGTTATGAGCGAAGTTCATGGGCTGCGGATCAAAGAACTTTTGGATGAAAAAAAGCAGAATCGGAAGATCATCGGCAGTTATTGTGTATTTGTCCCCGAGGAGATCGCTCTTGCAGGCGGCGCCACACTGGTCGGGTTATGTTCGGGTGCGGATTTTGCCGTTGAAGAAGTGGAAAAGCATTTACCCAGAAACACATGCGCATTAATTAAATCTTCCTTTGGTTTTAAAATTGGCAAGGTGTGTCCCTACCTTGAAACGGCAGACATGATCGTGGGGGAAAACACCTGTGACGGCAAGAAAAAGGCCTATGAAACCTTTGCCGGTATGGTGGATAACCTTTATGTCATGGACCTGCCCCAGGTCAAATCAGCCCAAGGCCGCGCCCTTCTCAAAGAAGAATACGAACGGTTCAAAACAGCCGTGGAAGAATTGACCGGCAACAAAATCACCGTGGAATCCCTGAAAGAGGCAATTCAAACCGTTAATGCCAAGCGCGCCGCCCTGCACCGGCTGGCAACATTGCGACAGGCTGAGCCCACACCCATTTCAGGGTTGGACGCACTTTTGGCCAATCAGGTTTCCTTTTATGACAATCCAGCCCGGTTTACCGAATCCGTGAACAAAATATGTGATGAACTTGAGGGTCGAATTAAGGAGAACCAAGGTGCATTTCCCGCCAAAACACCCAGAATCCTCATCTCCGGCTGTCCCATGGCCGTGCCCAACTGGAAGCTGCCCTGGATCATTGAAACCAGCGGTGCCGTGATCGTTGGCGAGGAAGCCTGTGTCGGCGAAAGAGGCTCCCGGAATCTGACCGATGATTCAGGGCAAAGTATGGATGAATTGATGGAGGCCGTCACAGACCGGTATTTCAAAGTGGACTGCGCTATTTTTACCCCCAACCGGGAAAGAAGCGACCATATCGTAGAAATGGCCAAGGCCTATGGTGCAGACGGTGTGATCCATTACGGCCTGCAGTTCTGTCAGCCTTACATTATGGAATCCATCCCTGTGGAGAATACACTTGATAAGTTAGGCATCCCCTGTATGAGGATTGAAACCGATTACGGCATGGAAGATGTGGGACAGCTGAAGACCAGGGTGGAAGCCTTCATAGAACAAATTGGTGATTAAGGAATATAGATGATTTGCGCAGGCATTGATATTGGGTCCAGAAGCATTGAGCTGGTACTGGTTGAGAACGATAAAGTCATTGAAACCCGGCAGACCGATACCGGGTTTGACCCCATTTCCCAAGCTAAAAAAGTGATGGAAGGGATAAAATTTGACGAAATTATGGCCACAGGCTATGGACGCAACCTTTTTGAGGTGGCGTTTGATGATGCATCAACGGTCACGGAAATAAAAGCCCATGCCGCAGGGGTCCGGGTGGAATTTCCTGATGCCGTTGCCATTCTGGACATTGGCGGCCAGGACAGTAAATCCATCCGGCTCAACGAACAAGGCCGGGTGGTGAAATTTGAGATGAATGACCGCTGTGCGGCGGGCACAGGCAAATTCCTTGAAATCATGGCACATAATTTGGGATTTTCCCTGGATGAATTCGGACCTGCCGCCCTTGATGCCCAAAGGGATCTTCAAATCAACAGCATGTGCACCGTCTTTGCCGAGTCAGAAGTGACATCGCTCATTGCCAAAGGCCAGGACCGGCAGGAAATTGCCCGGGGGCTCCACTTAAGTGTGGTCAAACGTGCCGTGGGTATGCTTAACCGTGTGGGGGCCCAAGAGCCTATCGTATTTTCCGGCGGGGTAGCACAAAATCCATGCATAGTACAAATGGTATCAGACGCCCTTGAAAAAGAGATTCTTGTCCCCGAACATCCCCAGATGATGGGTGCCTTGGGTGCAGCCATGATCATGGCTGCAACACGATAATCCGACCTGGGCCGGAACCGGATGCCGCACTGTTTTCTTTGCAGTTTCCCGAACCCCGGCATCCGGTTCCAGGCAGGGCAAAATCCTTCCGAGCCAGACACTGGCCCCCAAAAAAATAAGCGCCCCTGCAATGTTAAGATAGGGCATCAACGCCCCTTCACTGCCGGCAAGAATAAGCCCGGTCATCCAGATTGTGACGGGTAACGGTAAAACAACATACTTTTCCTTAATTTTCTTTTTCATAGGGCGATTTGCGGGTTTCATCCGGGAGTTCAGAGTGGATTGAACCTGGGCATTGACGGGCCGGATGTGTCTGCGGTTATTCTTTGAAAAAATCTTCTGATCTGAAAAAATTGATTGTTGCATAGCCCACCTCTTTTTTGTTGTAAAACAATTACACTGTGTTGAAAAAAGTAAACAAAATGTGCAAAAAAAAATTTACCTGTATTCCCGGCAGCTCCAGATCACGCGCCCAAGAATCCGGACCTTTTCAAGGGCATGAATATCCAAATGAATGGGAGAAAAATCTAGGTTATCACTGCACAGCACCAAGGCATCGGGATGTTTTTCCAGTCGTTTGACCAGGATGGTATCATCCACGCCCACGGCATAGATGGCACCGGCCATGATACGGGTCTGGGACTGATCAATTAAGACGGTATCCCCTTCCCGGATCAGTGGTTCCATGCTCTGTCCAAACACCTCCATGGCCACCATGGCTGCAGCAGACCCTTTTCTTGCAAGCCAGGCAGAGGGAAATGAAAGAAACTGTGAGATGTCCGGGCCACATTCAAATGATCCGGTACCGGCGGACAGACGGGCAGCAACCTTTGGAATCCTGCGAAACTCACTCGCATCGTCCCTAGGTTTTCCATCAATAAAAACAGGGCCCTTACCCGTATCCACCCAATCCGGATTAACCCTGAAACGCCTGAACAGTTTGATAATCCAGTTATCAGGGATATGATTCTTATTCCTGGCATGGGAGATCCCCGATCGATTAATACCAAGCTCCTTGGCAAGCTCTGCCTGGGAGGAGATCCCGGTAGCGTCCATAATCCGGTGGATCAATATATCAACTTTATTTTGCGCCACGCCTGCTGTCCTTTTTTAAGCCTTTTTCTATTTAGTGCCGGCCAAAACCGTAAATTCTGCCCAGACACTATCTACATGCCATACTTGTTGAAATAATACAACAAAATTATTTAAAGCCCGGCCGAAAACCAAAAATTTCTTTAATAGACGCACTATCCAGCCAAACAGCATCCGTGTCCGCATAAAGTTGCTTAAGTATCCGTGTCACGTGCGCCTGCATCTGCTCAAATTCACCCGGCATATCCGCGTTCCTTGACAACAGCGCATTCTTTAAAATTTTCAGGTATGCGTTAACAATGTGTATCGTTACGTCGCAACCGTAAACGTTACGGTGGTAACGTATTTTTTTTATGCTATATTTATTCATCAAAAAGATACACTATAAAATCAATGTGCTAATCTAATTTTGTTTTAATATTAAGCCTGTGGTATGAATTTTGATATCCATAATACATACAGGCACTACTTAACGTCTAATAAAGAGGATAGTCTAAATGATTTGGAAACTGCTGCGAACAATAAGCCAAAA